>NZ_JBOZRT010000082.1:0-88462 GCF_050789165.1 Azospirillum sp. | reverse complement strand
GAAATTCATCCGGAATCGCGCTTGCCCCACATACTGATATACTAGTATAACCGTGCCCAGCGAGGATCGCAGCGCTACGACGAGCGCTTGAACACCCGCAGGACGCCGAAGGCCCCGAGGGGCGGGTTGGCAAGAATTCCCAGGGCCGCCGGACCGCGGCCAAGTGAGGCACCATGAAAAAGATCCGCGGATTGCGGTGGCAGATCCTTGCCCTGATCATGCTTGGTACCGTGATCAACTACATCGATCGCAACACGTTGGGCGTTCTTGCGCCGCAGCTCAAGGAGCAGCTGAACTTCACCACCGAGCAATACTCGTTCGTGGTCAGCGCCTTTCAGCTCTGCTACAGCCTGATGCAGCCGGTGGCGGGCTTCATCACCGACTGGGTCGGCCTGAAGTTCGGCTACGCCATGTTCGCCCTGCTGTGGGGCTCCGCCGCGGCGCTGCACGCCTTTGCCGGCGGCTGGCAGTCGATGGCCTTCTTCCGCGGCCTGCTGGGCATGAGCGAGGCCGCCGCCATGCCGGCGGGCGTCAAGACCTCGACCCTGTGGTTCCCGGCCAAGGAGCGCTCGATCGCCACCGGCTGGTTCAACACCGGCAGCTCGATCGGCGCCATGATCACGCCGCCGCTGGTCATCTGGATCTCCGTGACCTGGAGCTGGCAGATCGCCTTCCTCATCACCGGTGTCCTGGG
Source organism: Azospirillum sp. (assembly GCF_050789165.1). Taxonomy (NCBI): domain Bacteria; kingdom Pseudomonadati; phylum Pseudomonadota; class Alphaproteobacteria; order Rhodospirillales; family Azospirillaceae; genus Azospirillum; species Azospirillum sp. Next base: position 87,768 of record NZ_JBOZRT010000082.1, on the reverse strand, counting down.
CGTCATGCTGTCGGTGCTGTGGATGCTGCTGTACCGCAACCCGGAGAACCACCCGCGCCTGACCCCGGAGGAGCACGCCTACATCCTGGACGGCCAGGAGCAGACCGCGGCCGCCAAGCCCTCCTTCAAGGACGTGCTGACCAAGAAGAAGTTCTGGGCGATCGCCGCCGCCCGCTTCCTGACCGAGCCGGCGTGGCAGACCTTCAGCTTCTGGATCCCGCTGTACATGGTCACGACGCGGGGCATGGACATCAAGCAGTTCGCCCTGTTCGCCTGGCTGCCGTTCCTGTTCGGCGACCTCGGCTGCATCCTGTCCGGCTACCTGTCGCCGTTCTTCGTCAAGCGCTTCAAGATGTCGCTGGTCAACTCCCGCATCGCCGGCGTCGGCATCGGCGCGGTGTGCATGGTCGGCCCGGCGCTCATCAGCTTCGCCGTCAGCCCGATCACCGCGATCTTCCTGTTCTCGCTGGGTGCCTTCGCCCACCAGATGCTCTCCAGCCTGCTCTACGCCCTGGTCACCGACACGTTCGAGAAGAAGGACGTCGCCACGGCGACCGGCTTCGGCGGCATGGCCGGCTACCTGGGCGGCATGATCTTCTCGCTGATGATCGGCCAGCTCGCCACCACCATCGGCTACGAACCGCTGTTCGCCTGCCTGACGGTGTTCGACCTGACCGCCTTCCTGGTCATCTGGCTGGTCCTCGGCCAGCGCAAGGCGAAGGCCCCCATCGCCCCGATGGCCGCCCCCGCCGAGTAACGGTCCGCACGCAAAAACGCCGCGTCCTCCGGTTCACGCCGGGGGACGCGGCTTTTTTTATGGCGCCGTCCGCGCCCGTCCCTGCCGGCCGGAGCCGGCAGGGGGAAAAGGCCTTACTGGTCGGCCATCTGCACGTTCTTGCCCTCGCGCCACTCGTACATCACGTAGGCGGGCTTCACGACGTCGCCCTTCTTGTCGAACTGGATCTGGCCGACGACGGTGTCGAAGGTGCCGGCGTGCAGCGCGGCGGCCAGCTTCTTGGGATCGGCCGCGCCGGCCTTCTCCAGGCCCTGGGCGATGGTCTGGATCACCGCGTAGCTGTAGAAGGCGAAGTTGCCCGGATCCGGCAGGCCGGCGGCCTTGAAGGTGTCGACCAGCTGGCGCGCCGCCGGGTTGCTGGCGGCCGACGGGCTGTCGGTGTACAGCGTGCCCTGCCCGGCCGGCCCGGTGATCGCCCAGAATTCCGGGTTGTTCAGGCCGTCGCCGGCGATGAACTGCGCCTGCAGCCCGTGCTCGCGCGCCTGACGGACCATCAGGCCCAGCTCCGGGTGGTAGCCGCCGTAGTACACGGCCTCGACGTTGCGCTGCTTCAGGTTGGTGATCAGCGAGGAGAAGTCCTTCTCGCCCGCCGTGACCGAGCCGCGGTAGGCGACCGGAACGCCGGCCTGCTCCAGCGTCTTGGCGACGACGTCGGCCAGGCCCTTGCCGTAGGACTGCTTGTCATCGACGATGGCGACGGCCTTGCCCTTGAACTTGGCGGCGATGTAATGGCCCGACACCACGCCCTGCTGGTCGTCGCGGCCGCAGGCGCGGAACACCCCGTTGTAGCCGCGGTCGGTCAGCGTCGGGTTGGTGGCGGTGGGGGTCATCATGACGATGCCCTCCTCGTTGTAGACCTCCGACGCCGGGATCGCGGAGCCCGAGCACAGGTGGCCGTTCACCGCCACCACCTTCTCGGTGGCGAAGCGGTTGGCGACCGCCACGGCCTGGCGCGGGTCGCAGGCGTCGTCGCCGACCTTCAGCACGAGCTGCTGGCCGAGCACCCCGCCCTTGGCGTTGATGTCCTTGATCGCCTGCTGGGCGCCGAACACCGTCTGCTGGCCGAGCGCCGCGACGGAACCGCTGGTCGCGGTGCCGAGCCCGATGGCGATGTCGGCGTGCGCGGTGCCCATGCCGGCCAGAAGCGCCAGCGCGCTGACCAGGGAAATGCTGCGGGTCATTCCAGTGTCTCCTTTACGTCCTTTGGCTCGCGGTTGTTCATGCGCACCGCGCCTCGTGCGTTTTGATACGCCGTTCCGCGTACCACGCTTACGGTTACCAGCTCAAGTCAGCCATGCCCGTACGTCGTGGCCGCGCGCGGACGCCAGCGCGCGCCGCCGGTCCCGAGACAGCAAACCGACCAAAGGATCCGTCCGTTCCTGCCGAACGAACCACGCGCCGTCGCAGCGCTATTATTTTCCCGCAGCGATTGGAGACTAGGACTTCGCAGCGCTATGCTGCACTGCAATATGCTTATGGTGGGCATGTTCAGAGCGCGCTTCGCACCGCAGCAAAGCGGGGCCATGATTTCTCACCAGGACATGGCGGGGGGTTAGAGACACCACCGTCGGTCCGGCCAAGAATCCAAAAAGCATCCCTGGAGCAGTCCCATGCACCTCAAGCATTCGCTGTCGCGCATCGCGGTCACCACGACCGTCGCCCTCGTCGCCCTGGTTGCCGCGGCCGCGGCCGGCGCCGCCGTGACGAGCGAGCCGGTGCCGACGCCGGCCCACATCGACTGGAACGCCATCTCCGAGACGGCGAGCCAGCTGCACACCTTCAACTGATCAGTCCGGAGACGACCATGAGCCAGGATCACCGCATCGCCGACGCCCTGCCGTCGAGCATGGATCTGCGGCGCCTGCGCCGCCAGGCCGAGGAAATGCGCGTCGCCTATCTCCGCTCGATGGCGAAGCGCCTGTTCGCCGCGCTGCGCGGCGACCGCCACATCGGCGCGGCCCTGCCCGCCACCCGCTGAGTGTGATGGCCGGCGACGCATCCCCGCGCCGCCGGCCCGTGTTCACGCCGGCTCCGCGGAGCGGGCGCGGCTTCCCGTCGCGATCATCAGCGCCAGACCGACCAGGACCGCCGCCAGCGCGAAGGTGATCCGCATCCCGCCGTCGATGGCGTCGGCGGGCGCCGCGGCCGGGTCGGTGGTTCCGGAGGCGAGGGCGAACACCGCGCCCATCACCGACGCGCCGGTGACGAGCCCCAGGTTGCGCGACAGGGTGAGCATCCCCGACACCACGCCGCGCCGGTCCGGCGCGACGTCCGCCATGACGGCGGTGTTGTTGGCCGTCTGGAACAGCGCGTAGCCGGCCGTGGTGACCGCGATGGCGGCGCAATAGCCCGGAACGCCGAGCGTCGCCGGCACCGCCGCCAGCAGCCCGCAGCCCGCCCCCGTCCCCACCAGCCCGACGATGGTCACGCGCCCCGCCCCGAAGCGGTCCACGGCGCGGCCGGCCGGCACGCCGGCCAGCGCGGCGACCGCCGGCCCGACGGACATGACCAGCCCGACCAGCGCGGTGTCGAGCGCCAGGGTGCGCGCCAGATAGAACGGCCCGACCACCAGCGTCGCCATCATCACCGTCGCCACCAGCAGGCTGGCGGCGAGCCCCGCGCCCAGCCGCGGATCGCGGAACATCCCCGGCCGGAGCAGCGGCGACGCCGCCCGCGCCTCGGCCCGCACGAAGAGGGCGGCGCCGACGGCGGCCGCCAGCAGCAGCCCGGCGTTCAGCGGGCCGACGCTTCCCCGCCCCACCGTCATGGCGAGCGCGTAGGCGCCGAGCGTCAGGGCCAGCAGCAGCGTGCCCAGGCCGTCGAATCCCGGCCGCTCCGCAACCGGCACCGCGCGGTCGGCCGGCAGCCGGCGCCACACCAGAAACAGCGCGAGCACGCCGAGCGGCAGGTTGACCAGGAAGATCGCCCGCCAGCCCACCCCCGCGATCAGCGCGCCGCCCAGCGACGGGCCGAGCGCGGTGCCGACGGCGGACAGGGTGCCCATCAGCCCCATGGCGCGGCCGGTGCGCTCCTTCGGAACCGTCTGGCCGACGAACGCCAGGGCCAGCGCCATCATGACGGCGGCGCCGAGCCCCTGCGCCGCCCGCGCGGCGACCAGCATCCACAGCGTGGGCGCGGCGCCGCACAGGGCCGACGCCGCCGTGAACAGGGCGAGCCCCGCCAGCAGCAGCCTCCGCCGCCCGACGATGTCGCCAAGCCGCCCGACGCCGACGATCAGCGTGGTGATGGCGAGGAGATAGGCCACCACGATCCACTGCACCTGCTGGAAGGAGGCGCCGAACGCCTCCGCCAGGGTCGGCAGGGCGACGTTGGCGACGCTGGTGCCGAGCGACGACAGCAGCATGCAGACCGACAGCCCGGCAAGCGCCCCTCCGGTCCCTGCGCTCCACGCCCTGCGTTCCATGAGCTTCTGCATGACATCCGATCCCTCGTTGGTTTCCGAGAGACCTAGTCGCAGGCCGGACATGGCGAAAGGCGCAGCGGTTGCATTGTATTCGTGCATGAAACGCCATGCCAGACGGTGTTAGGATTGCCGCATGGCGCGGCCCGACCTCAACCTGCTCGTCACCCTCGACGTCCTGCTGGCGGAAGGCAGCGTGGCGCGCGCCGCCCGGCGCCTGCGGCTGAGCCCGTCGGCGATGAGCCGGGCGCTGGCACGGCTGCGCGAGGCGACCGGCGACCCGTTGCTGGTGCGGGCCGGGCGCGGCCTCGTGCCCACGCCGCGGGCACTCGACCTACGCGAGCGGGTGAGCCGGCTGGTGCAGGACGCGGAAGCGGTGCTGCGGCCGGCCGAGACGCTCCACCTCGCGCGGCTGGCGCGCACCTTCACGCTGCGCAGCGGCGACGGCTTCGTGGAGAATTTCGGGGCGGGCCTGCTCGCCCGCGTCGCCGGGGAGGCGCCGGGCGTGCGGCTGCGCTTCGTTCCGAAGCCGGACAAGGACAGCGCGCCGCTGCGCGACGGCAGCGTGGACCTGGAAACCGGCGTCGTCGGCGATACGACGGGGCCGGAGGTGCGCGTGCAGGCGCTGTTCCGCGACCGCTTCGTCGGCGTCGTGCGTCCGGGGCACCCGCTCTGCCGCGGCGAGGTCACCGCCGCGCGCTACGCCGCCGGCCGGCATGTCCTCGTCTCGCGCCGGCGCCTCGACCGCGGGCCGGTCGACGACGCGCTGGAGGCGCTCGGCCTGGAGCGGGAGGTCGCCACCACCGTCGGCGGCTTCGCCACCGCGCTGGCGCTGGTGCGCGCCACAGACCTGATCGCCGCCGTGCCGGAGCGGCACACGCAGGCCCTGCGCGCCGGCCTGCACAGCTTCCCCCTGCCGGTCGCCGTCCCGCCGATCACCGTGTCGATGCTGTGGCACCCCAGGCTCGACGCCGACCCGGCGCACCGCTGGCTGCGGGGCTGCGTCCGCGAGGTCTGCGGCGGGCAGGACCGGGCGTAGACCAGCAGCATGGCGATGACAGACTGCTTGGACAAACGTATGGTTACGCCCTGGGAAAGCCCGCTGTAAGCTGCCCCAACGACAGCGCGCGAGGGTGCCATGGACCCGGTGACCGAGGTCTTCGACGAGCGTTTCCGTCCCCTGGTCAAGGCGAGCGCGCGGCTCGACACGCTGTACACCGGCTGCCGCTGGGCCGAGGGGCCGGCCTACGTCCCGGCCGGGCGCTATCTGGTGTGGAGCGACATCCCCAACGACCGCATGCTGCGCTATGACGAGACGACGGGCGCGGTGGGCGTGTTCCGCGCCCCCGCCGGCTACTCGAACGGCAACACCATCGACCGCCAGGGCCGCCTGGTGACCTGCGAGCACGGCAACCGCCGCGTCTCCCGCACCGAGCACGACGGGAGCATCACCGTGCTGGCCGACCGCGTCGAGGGCAAGCGGCTGAACAGCCCGAACGACGTGGTCGTGCGCTCGGACGGCGCGGTCTACTTCACCGACCCGGCCTACGGCATCGACAGCGACTACGAGGGCCACAGGGCGGAGAGCGAGATCGGCGCCTGCCACGTCTACCGCATCGACCCGCGCACGGGCGCCGTCACCATCGCCGCGGACGATTTCGTCCGGCCGAACGGCCTCGCCTTCTCGCCCGACGAGCGTCTGCTCTACATCGCCGACACCGGGGCGACGCACGTCGCGGACGGCCCGCGGCACATCCGCCGCTTCGCCGTCGCGCAGAACGGCACCCTGTCCGGCGGCGACGTGTTCGCGACCTGCACGGCCGGCCTGTTCGACGGGTTCCGCGTCGATACGGACGGCCGTATATGGACCAGTGCCGGCGACGGCGTGCACTGCTACGAACCCGACGGCACGCTGATCGGCAAGGTCCGGGTGCCGGAGACGGTCGCCAACCTGGTGTTCGGCGGGCCCAAGCGGAACCGCCTGTTCATCTGCGCCACGACTTCGGTCTACGCCTTCCTGACCTGCGTCAACGGCGCCGCCCCGGCCTGACCGGAGGGCACCGGCGACGTCACGCCGCCCCGGCCGCGCGGGCGAGGATGCCGTCGCCGTCCACGGCCGCCGGCAGCGTGCCGAAGGCGTGCCCCCACTCCCCGCCCAGGCGCGACGCGCAGAAGGCCTCGGCCACCGCCGGCGGACCATGGCGCAGCAGCAATCCGGCCTGCAGGGCCAGCGCCAGCCGCTCGACCAGACGGCGGGCCTGCACCTCCAGTCCGGCGGGATCGGCGAGCATCCGCCGCGTCTCGCGCACCCACGCGTCCAGCCGGCCGTCCAGCCCGGCCGCGCCGCGCAGCTCCGCCTCCAGGCCGGCCAGCGCCGCGGGCTCCTTGCGCAGGGTGCGCAGGACGTCCAGGCAGATCACGTTGCCCGACCCCTCCCAGATCGCGTTCAGCGGGGCCTCGCGGTAGAGCCGCGGCATGCCGCCGTCCTCGACGTAGCCGTTGCCGCCGTGGCACTCCAGCGCCTCGTACACCACGGCCGGGCACCGCTTGGTGACCCAGTACTTGGCGACCGCCACCGCGAGCCGGGCGAACGCCCGCGCCTCCGCGCCGGTTTCCCCCTCGTCGAACGCGCGCGCCACCCGCAGCACCAGCGCGGTCGCCGCCTCGGTCTCCAGCGCGAGGTCGGCGAGGACGTGGCGCATCAGCGGCTGCCCGATCAGCGGGCGCCCGAACGCCGAGCGGTGCTCGACGTGGTGCAGCGCGCGCGACAGCGCCGCGCGCATCAGGCCCGCGGCGGCGGCCCCGCAGTCGAGGCGGGTGTGGTGCACCATGTCGATGATGGTGGCGACGCCGCCCCCCTCCTCCCCGACCCGGACGGCCCAGGTGCCGTCGTACTCGATCTCCGCCGAGGCGTTGGAGCGGTTGCCCAGCTTGTCCTTGAGGCGCTGGATGCGGAACGGGTTGCGCGTGCCGTCCGGGCGCCAGCGCGGCACCAGGAAGCAGGTCAGCCCGCGCCCGGCCTGGGCCAGCGTCAGGAAGGCGTCCGACATCGGCGCCGAGCAGAACCACTTGTGGCCGGTCAGCGTGTGCTCGCCCCCCGTCCCGCACGGCTCGGCCCGCGTGGTGTTGGCGCGGACGTCGGAGCCGCCCTGCTTCTCCGTCATCGCCATGCCGACGGTCACCCCGGTCTTCTCGCCCGCCGGGATGAAGCGCGGGTCGTAGCGGTCCGAGAGGATCCGCGGCAGCCACTCCCCGGCCAGATCGGGCTGGCGCCGCAACGCCGGAACCGAAGCGTAGGTCATGGCGACGGGGCACAGCACGCCGGCCTCGGCCTGGGTCAGCATGTGGACCATGGCCGCGTGCGCCACGTGCGCGCCGGCCTGCGGGCGGTCCCAGGGCAGGGCGTGGATGCGGTGGCGGAACGCCAGCTCCATCAGCGCGTGGTAGGCGGGATGGAACTCGACCTCGTCCAGCCGGCGCCCGTAACGGTCGAAGGCCTTCAGCGCCGGCGGGTGGCGGTTGGCCAGTTCGCCCAGTTCCATCACCCGCTCGCTGCCCGCCTCGGCGCCCAGGGCGGCCAGCCGGTCCCCGGCCCAGGCGGCGCCCTCCCGCCGCACCGCGTCGCGCAGGGCCGCGTCGGTGCCCCACAGGTCGCGCGGCGCGAAGTCCGGCGGCTGGTTGGCGACGGCGTGGGTGGCGAGCGCCTCCACCGGCGCGCGATGAACCATGGCGATGCCTCCCCCGGACGAGCGGAACCGAACGCTTATGAGATCGACCGCAGATAGCCGTCGATCAACTCCCGCATCCGCTCCGGCCCGAAGCTCGGGTCGTGGCCGGCGTGGACCGTCCGCACCGGCAGGCCCCGCAGGCGCTCCATGGTGCGGCGGTAGGCGGTGCGGTCGGAGCCCGGCAGGGTGTCGAGCAGCGGGCCGTCGTACAGCGCGTCGCCGGAGAACAGCGTGCCGGTCGCGGCCTCCCACAGGCCGATGCTGCCGGGCGAATGGCCGGGCAGGTGCAGCACCTCGAAGCGGCGGTCGCCGGTGTCGATCACCGCGCCCTCCTCAACGACGCGCGTCGGGGTGGCGGGGAGCCGGCGGAAGCCGTCGAGGTCGTAGCCGGCGTAGGGCAGCGCGGTGATCATCAGGTCGCCGATCTCGTACCCGGCCTCGCGCAGCTGGCGCAGCTCGTCCGGCGGGGAATCGGCGGAGCGCAGGCTGCGCCGGCCCTTGGGCGCGCGCAGGGCCTCGGCCTCGGCGGCGTGGCAGAGGCAGTCGGACCACTCGTGGTGGCCGCCGACGTGGTCGGTGTGGGTGTGCGTGGCCACCGCCAGCACCGGCTTGCCGAACAGGTCGGCGGCGGCGCGGCGCAGGCTGACGATGCCCAGGCCGGTGTCGATCAGCAGGTCGAGGTCCCGCCCGCGGACGTGCCAGATGTTGCAGCGCAGCAACGGGATGACGTGCGGCTCCCACAGCAGCGTCACGTCGTCGTCGATCCGCCGCCGTTCGAACCAGCGCTCGGCGATGGGGAGCATGGGCCCTCTCAGTGCTTCCGCTGGCCCCCCTCCCGACCTCCCCCACTGCGCGGGAGGGAGGGGAGCCCGACGCGACGACCTTACGCCCGCGCCGCGCCGAACACCACGCCGAAGCGCCCCCTCACCGCGTCGACGGCGCCTCCGCCGGCCGCGTGTCGTCGCCATCCGCGCGGCGGCCGGGCACCAGCGAGCGGAGGATGTGGAGCGTGTTGAAGACGGCGCGCGTCAGCACGCTGCGGTCGTGCTCCAGCATCCAGACCTTCGCCCGCCGCATCACGCGCTCGACGCCGACGCGGGCCGCCTTGTGGGCGTTGAGCGCGAGGTGTGGGTACGAGCGGTACAGCACCAAGCACTCCATGTCGTGGCGGATGCCGCCCGCCTTCGCCTTGTAGGGGTTGCGCCCGCCGCCCATGTGGAACTTCCGGGCGCCGCGGGCGATGCTCTCGCACAGCGTCAGATGGCAGACGACGCTGCCCAGGCTGTACCGGTTGAACGCCGCGTCGTGGGCGATGACCTCGCCCAGCCAGCGGTCGCCGACGGCGTAGTTGACGGACCCGCCGCACAGGCGGCCGTCGATGCGCAGCGCCACGACCACGCCGATCCGCCGGGACAGCCGGACGATCCGGTCGGCCTCGGCCTCGTCGATGCCGAACATCTTCTTCTTGGCGAAGATGTTGGCCCGGCTGAGGGCGATGATGTCGCGGACCAGGGTGGGGCAGATCTGCTCGGCCCGCTGGACCTCCACCGTGAAGGACGGGTGCTCCCGCTGCAGCTTGCGCAGGTGGGACTTGATGGTGTCGCGCGTCTTCTTGCTGAGGCTCGCCGTGTAGGCCTCCGGGGTCGGCGGCAGGTCGGCGACCCAGTCCTCCTTGGCGTCGTAGCGCTGGGTGGGGAAGCGGAGAGCCCCCCGATCCGTCTCGACCGCCGGGAAGCGGACCAGCGCCACCTCCGGAAACTCCCGGAACGCGTGGGCGGCGAAGCGCTCGATCTCCGTCCGGCTCACCCGCGCCATCTCGTTGAAGACGGTCAGCTCGCCCCGGCGGATCGCGAACACGAAGATGGCGGACGGCCGCCCGCCGTCGCGCGCGACGTAGACGCGGGCACCCGCCATCGGTCGCGACGTCTCGAAGAAGGGGAGCGAGGAGTGCACGTGCCCGTACAGGCGCACGAGGTCGTCTTCCAGGCACGGCGGGGCGTCGTTGGCGTGGCAGGAGACGGCGGCGTCGCTGCCGTGGGCCGGCACGAACGTTTCCAAATCGGCGACCGTCGAACTCATCGCGCATCCTCCATCGACCGGGCACGCGGGCGCCGTGGCGCCCGGCCGGTCGCGCGTCGCGGTTTCGTGAAGGCGGTGGCGGGCGAGCGGGCCCGTCAGCGCGGGCGCCGCGCCGTGCCGGAGGCGAGGCGCCTGGCGCCGCGCCGCAGCGCGAGCGCGCCGGCCAGCAGCCACGGGGCGCGGGCGTGCAGCAGCTCCCGCACGGCCGCCTTCGTCTGGGTCGCCCAGCTGCCCTGGTCGGCGTGCCGGGCGATCCGCACGCCGTTGACGGCGATCTCGCGCTGCGCGCCCCGGACGTGGCGGCCCCAGAGATAGCCGTGCGACTGCGGGATGTAGTGGGCCGTGAAGGACTTGCGCGAGCAGCGCGGCTCGGTCGTCGGCAGGCTGCCGTGCACGGTCAGCGACGACCACAGGATCATGTCGCCCCGCTTCAGCTCGGGCGCCACCAGCTCGCAGCCGGACCGTTTGGCCCAGTCCGCCATGGCGTCCTTGTACGCCCGCGAGTTCGGGTCGATGCGGTCGAGGCCCAGCTCGGGCGGCGTCGCCACCCGGTGGCTGCCGGCGTACACGAAGAAGCGCCCGGCGCCGGGATCGATGTCTTCCGCGGCCACCCAGACGCCGATCATGCTGCCGACCCGTTCGGAGTCGATGTAGTGGCTGTCGCGGTGCGCCCAGGTCTGCTGGTTGCCGTCGAAGAACATGGTGTGGACCATGCGCCCCTCCTCGCCCAGCAGGGCCGCCATCACCTCGCGGATGCGCCGGCTGGTCAGGACGTCGAGGCCATGCCGGACGAAGGATCCGAACCGCGTCCGGGACAGATCCTGGACGTTCATGATCGGGTACTTCATGTACCCGTGCTCGGTGAAGACGTGCCGGTCGTAGGTGCCGAACTCATGGCGCAGGAAATAGGAGCGGGACGGCTTCACCTCCCCCTCGAAGGCGGCGACCGCCTTGCGGCAGAGGTCCTGCGGAACGGCGCCGCGGACCACCAGATAGCCGTCGCGCAGGAAGCGTTCCCGCAGCACCGCGAGCGGCTCCGGCCCCGCGGGCGTCGCGGCCGGCATCGCGGCGGCGTGTTCGGCTTTCCTGGCGGACCCGTTCTGCATTCCCCCCTCCCCCTGATTGCGTCGATGACAGTTCCCTTGCCGGCGCACGACAGCATTCACCGCCGTGAATACAGCGGTATGCTAAGAGGCAACGTCGCCGGTAGGAATCCCAGGCGTACGTTTTTCGAATGTCGTGGATTTTTTATTGCTCGCATTCTGTATGACGCGATGCTTATGAGCCAGCGTTCTGTGAGCGTAATACAACCGGACCATGGAATACTTCGCCCGGCGAGCATCGGCGCACGAAGGGCTATGGCTTCCGCCACCGGGAGCTCAAGGGTGGACCAGGGTTACTCCGAGGGGCTGGCGGCGTTCGCCTGCGGCTGACGCGCTGACGACTGGACAACGCCGCCGCGACGCGCCGATAGTCTCCGGCGATGACGGGCGAAGCGTGGACCGGCGGAATGCACCCCAGGATCGAGGCCAGGCGAAGGGCGGTGGAGCGCGCGCAACAGCTCCAGTCGCTGGAGCAGAGACGGGAGACCCTGCTGGACGATCTGCGGGCCGTGCGCGAGGGGCTGCTGCGGATCCGCGGCGAGGGCATGAACGTCCCGACGGCTGCCGCGCTGGCGGCGTCGGCCGACACGCTCCTCTCGGCGATCGAGGAGATCGACGTGCACGGCGACGACGAGCACAGGAAGACCTGCCTCGCCTTCTTCGACAGCTCCCTGACCTTCATCGAAAGCGCCAGGCGCACGCTGTCCGCCGCCAGAAACGTCATGCCGGAGTGATGCGGCCGACGCCTCCGCCCCCCTTATTTCCACTGCGTGAAAACGCGATCGTCCGCCGATTGCGCCGCCCGGGGATTTGCGGCAAAGCCAGTGGTGCTGAGTGCAAGTTCCCTGCTAGACCCTGAGGCCGCCCCCTGGGCGGCCTTTTTTTTGACCCGGCTCCGGCCTACCGGAGCCCCCGGCGCGGTCTGCGCTCGGTCTGGCGCTGGGCGCCCAACGCGAACACCACGACGAGTGCAACAACGAAGATCGCAAGCAGGACCCACATCATGGCGCGCCCTCCCCATCATCGGACCTGAAACGATGATAGCACGCGGGCGGCAAAAGCGTATCCCCGCGGCCACAGCTTCGGGCCGGATCGCCGGATCATTTGTCACAACATATTCCGCCATACGGACTATCATGATACAAAAGTGAGAAGCCAAACGAATGGGGAATGACCAATGGATTGGCACGGCAGCGCATACACCAGCGGAACGCACGCCCTCGACGCCGAGCTTGGCGTGGTTCTCTGCGTGACCGAGACGGTCGACGGGTGGTGGTGCTGGCACGCGTCGCACGGCGATACGGAGTGGACGCCGGACCTGCGCTGGTTCCCGTCCCGCTGCGACGCCGAAGGCGCCGCGACGGAATGGGCGGCGACCCTCGGGGAACGGCACCTCGGCTTCCTGCGCCGCGGCCCGCAGCTGATCGCCGCGTAGCACGTCCGCCGTCACCGCCGGAAGGCGGCGAGGCTGGCGTCCACCGCGGCGCGCAACGCCACGTCGAACGACACGCGCTCGATCCGCCCGCCCCGCGCGGCACCGGCACCGTCCAGCCGCCAGTCGAGCGTCCACAGCCCCGCCCCGTCCATGGCCAGCGTGCCCTCCAGCACCGCCTCATCCGGACGGGGACGGTCGTCGCCGGGTGTGTCCGGCAGGCGCAGCGGCACCATGAGGCGGCGCGCCAGCGACCGCAGCGCCTCGCGCGGGCCGTAGCCGTGCGGCGAGTCCTGCGTCAGCCGGTAGCGGCGCACCGTGTCGTCGACGGTGAGGCGCGCGAGGATCGCCGACCGCTCGCCCTCCCACGGCGCCAGCCCGGCGGCGCGCAGCGCGGCGCCCAGCCGGGCGGGATCGAAGCGGACGGTGAGGACGTAGGCGCGGTCGCGCGTGCCCTGCTCGTCGCTGACCTGGATGCCCTGCTTGCGGTCCAGCAGGTCGAACCCGGCCACGAACGCCGCGGCGTCCGCGCGCAACGCGTCCGGCGCCGGCGCGCCGGCCACCCGCCCGGCCACCTCGTCCAGCGCCTCGGCGAAGCCGCGGCGGCGTTCGGGCTCGTTGTCCCGGCCGGTGATCACCGCGCGGCCGGTGTAGAGCGCCGCGCGGTCCGGCGGCGCCGCGGCGGCTGGGACCGCCGCCAGCGCCACCGCCCAGGCCAGGGCCAGGGCCAGGGCCGCCCGCACGGTCACTTGACCATCGCGTACTTGCCGTCGTGCCAGCGGTAGAAGACGTAGGTGGGGATGCGCGGGTCGCCCTTGTCGTCGAAGGTGATCGCGCCGACCACCGTGTCGAAGCCCTCCTTGCGCAGCAGCGGCGCCACCTTGGCGAGGTCGGCGGAGCCCGCCTTGCGCGCGGCGTCGGCGAACACCTGCACGGCGGCGTAGGACAGCAGCGTGTAGCCCTCCGGCTCGTAGCCGGCCTTGCGGAACCGCTCGGCCACCGCCTTGGCCTCGGGGCGCTCGCGCGGGTCGGGAGCGAAGGTCATCATGGTGCCCTCCCCCGCCGGGCCGGTGATCGCCCAATACTCGTCCGTCACCATGGCGTCGCCGGAGATGATCGGCGCCGACAGGTTCTGGTCGGTCATCTGGCGGCGGATCAGCCCTGCCTCGGTGTGGTAGCCGCCGATGTAGACGACGTCCACGGCGTTCTGCTTCAGCTTGGAGACCAGCGCGGCGTAGTCCTTCTCGCCCGCGGTGTAGGCCTCGTACAGCTTCTCGGTGACGCCCGCGGCGTTCATCGCCTTCTTCGTCTCGTCGGCGAGGCCCTTGCCGTAGGCCGACTTGTCGTGCAGCACGGCGACGCTCTTGCCCTTGAAGTGGTCGGCCAGGTACTTGCCGGCGACGGCGCCCTGCTGGTCGTCGCGGCCGCACATGCGGAAGACGTTCTTGAAGCCCTGCTCGGTCAGCTTCGGGTTGGTCGAGGAGGGCGTGATCTGCAGCACCCCTTCCTCGCTGTAGACCTGGCTGGCCGGAATCGAGGAACCGGAGCAGTAGTGGCCGATGACCGCCTTCGCCCCCTCCTTCGCCAGCTTGTTGGCAACCGCGACGGCCTGCTTGGGATCGCAGGCGTCGTCGCCGTAGGTGACCGCCACCTTCTGGCCGAGCAGCCCGCCGGCGGCGTTGAGGTCCTGCACCGCCATGTCGACGCCCCGGCGGATCTGCTCGCCGAAGGCGGCGTACTGGCCGCTGAGCGGGCCGGCCATGGCGATCAGGATGTCGGCGCGGGCGGCGGGGGCGCCCAGCGCCAACCCGGCGGTGGCGAGCAGCAGAGTCGTCTTGAAGCGGTTCATGGTCCCTCCTTCGTGCGTTCTTGGTGGCGCGCTGGGACCAGCATTCCGCAAGACCGCGGGAGCCGCCATTGAGCGCTCCTTGGCCTGCGTGAGCTTTGTTTGGGGAGGGTCGGCCCGTGTTTGCCCCCTCCCCCGCTATCGCGGTGGAGGGAACTACGCCGCATCGGCGGCAGCCCCTCCACCGCGAAGCGGGGGAGGGATGGGGAGGGGGCCCGGGTACCCTAGAACGCCGCCCCGCCGGCACCCGTCAGCTTGCGGCGCAGCTGGTGGCGGCGCGCCTTGGCGCGGTTGCCGCAGTCGCCCATGCTGCACCAGCGCCGCGTGCGGTTCTTGCTGGCGTCGAGGAACAGCCAGCCGCAGTTGCAGGCCTCGCAGCGCTTGATCCGGGCCAGCTCGGCCGGCCGCTGGAGCAGCTCCGCCGCCGACCACGCGACCGGCCACAGCACCGCGTCGAGCGGCGGATCGTCGGCCACGTCCCACGCCACCACGCAGCCGCCCTCCCGCGGCCGCAGCACGCCGTGCGCGGCGGCGCGCTGGAAGGCACGGCTGACCGTATCCAGGTCCGCCGCGTCCGGCTCGCCGCCGGCGGCCAGCGCCAGCAGCGCGCGGTACAGCGCCTCGCGGAAGGCGACGGCCTGCGCCACCACCGCCGCCCCCTCCTCCGCCCCCTCCTCCGGCGGACGCCCTGAGGCGGCGCGCTCCAGCCGGTCGGCCAGCTCCCCGTCGATGGCGCCGGCGTGCACGCCCCAGGCCAGCAGATGGCCGTACGCGTGCAGGTGCTCCAGCCGGTCGGGCGTGCCGCGGCCGCTGGAGGTGTTGGTGAAGTCCAGGCACAGCCGCCCGCCCAGCAGCGACAGGCTGCCGGCGCGGGACGGCGGGTGCGGGTCGGGAAGGGGCGCGCTCATGCGGCGGGCAGGATGCGCGATATCCCTGGCCGCTTCAAGGCGCGCGGGCGGCGGCCTACCGGCCGGCGACCTGGGCGTACCGGCCGTCCTTCCACTCGTACAGCACGTAGTTCGGGCTGACATTGTCGCCCTTCCTGTCGAAGCGGATCGGGCCGACCACGGTGTCGAAGCTGCCGGCGTGCAGCGCCGCCGCCAGCGCCTTGCCGTCCGCCTTGCCCGCCTGATGCAGACCCTGCGCGATGATCTGCACCGCGGCGTAGCTGTAGAAGGCGAAGTTGCCGGGCTCGGACAGGCCGGCCTGCTGGAAGGTGGCGATCATGTTGCGGCCGGCGGGGCTGCTCGCCGCGTCGGCGCTGTCGGTGAACAGCGTGCCCTCCCCCGCCGGACCGGTGATCGCCCAGAACTCCGGGTTGTTCAGCCCGTCCCCGGCGACGAAGCGGGCCTGAAGCCCCAGCTCCCGCGCCTGCCGGACGATCAGCCCCAGCTCCGGGTGGTAGCCGCCGTAGTAGACCACGTCGATGTTGCGTTCCTTCAGGTTGCTGACCAGCGCGGTGAAGTCCTTCTCGCCCGCGGTGACCGCGCCGCGGAAGGCGACCTTGACGCCGGCCTGCTCCAGGTTCTTCGCCACCACGTCGGCCAGCCCCTTGCCGTAGGACTGCTTGTCGTCGACGACGGCGACGTTCTTCCCGCGGTACGCCCCGGCGATGTAGCCGGCGGAGACCACGCCCTGCTGGTCGTCGCGGCCGCAGACGCGGAACACGCCGCCGAAGCCGCGCTCGGTCAGGGTCGGGTTGGTGGCGGTCGGGGTGACCATGACGACCCCTTCCTCGTTGTAGACCTCCGATGCGGGAATGGAGGAGCCGGAGCACAGGTGGCCGGCCACCGCCACGACCTTGTCGGTGGCGAAGCGGTTGGCGACGGCCACCGCCTGGCGCGGGTCGCAGGCGTCGTCGCCGACCTTCAGCACCAGCTTCTGGCCCAGCACGCCGCCCTGCGCGTTGATGTCCTTCACCGCCTGCTGGGCGCCGTGCACCGTCTGCTGGCCGAGCGCCGCGACGGAACCGCTGGTCGCCGTGCCGAGTCCCACCACGATGTCGGCCTGCGCCGTGCCGATCCCGGCCAGAAGCGCCACTACGCTGACCGGGGCTACGCTGCGGATCATCGTTCATCCTCCCTTGTCCGGTTCTGTTGGCGGGATGCTAGCAGCGACCGGAATCGCGCCCCCGCTGAGAAATTCTTGGCGTGGGCGAGCGGCGTTCACCTTAGTTGTAACTATCAAAACTGATTTTGATGGTTATAATGCCGCCAACACCCTGCCGGGGAGGGAAACCGGGATGTCGCGTCGCCTGCCACCGCTCAACGCGTTGCGCACCTTCGAGGCCGCCGCGCGGCTCCTCAGCTTCGCCAAGGCCGCCGAGGAGCTGTCGGTCACCTCCGCCGCCGTCAGCCACCAGATCAAGCTGCTGGAGAGCGTGCTCGGCACCCGGCTGTTCACCCGCAGCAAGCACTCGGTGGCGCTGACCGACGCGGCGCGGGCGTGCCTGCCGCACCTGTCCCAGGGGTTCGACCAGCTGTGCGCCGCGATGGACCTGCTGCACCGCCTCGACCGGGGCGCGCACCTGCGGGTCGCCGTCGGCGGCTCCTTCGCCGCCAAGTGGCTGGTGCCGCGGCTGGCCGGCTTCCAGGCCGCGCAACCCGGCGTCGAGGTGGAGGTGGTGGTCAGCGACGACGACGCCCTGCCGCCGGGCACCGACGCCGCCATCCTCTACGGCCGCGCGACGCCGGCCGGCTTCCACGCCGCGCCGCTGCTGGGCGAGCATCTGGTGGCGGTCTGCGCCCCCGCGCTGCTGGCCGGGCTGGGCCGCCCGCCGGGACCGGCGGACGTCGCGGCCTTCCCGCTGCTGCACGACGGCGAGCCGCCGGAGGAGGAGGCCTGCCCCGACTGGGGCGCGTGGTGCGCCGCGCTCGGCCTGGGCGGGATCGACGCCCGGCGCGGCAGCCGCTTCAACCGCAGCGCGCTCGCGGTGGACGCGGCGCTGGCCGGCCAGGGGATCGCCCTGACGCGCCGCGCCATCGCCGCCCGGGCGCTGGCGGCGGGGCGCCTCGTGGCGCCCTTCGCGCCGGGGATGCCGACGGGGCGCCAGCACGTCTTCGTCTGCCCGGCGGCGCTGGCGCACAGCCCGCGCGTGCGCGCCTTCGCCCATTGGCTGCGCCGC
Organism: Azospirillum sp.; assembly: GCF_050789165.1. Lineage (NCBI taxonomy): Bacteria > Pseudomonadati > Pseudomonadota > Alphaproteobacteria > Rhodospirillales > Azospirillaceae > Azospirillum > Azospirillum sp. The sequence goes on along the minus strand of NZ_JBOZRT010000082.1, from coordinate 70,239 downwards.
GAGGCCGCGCTCGATCAAGGATCGCTCAACGGCGGCAAGAACACCTTGCTGTCGCTCGTCGCGGGTCCCCGGCATCATGCCGCCGTGACCGCCGCTCCCCCGGCCCTGGCCGCGGGCGGCGGTCCTCCCTGTTGAACGTCTCGTCAGGCGCGGCCTCGGCCGCGCCTCTTTTTTTGCGCGCGCGGCTACGGCCCGCCCGGGTCCCGGGTCATCTCGATCATCGTGCGCCGGAACCCCGCGGAGGCGAAAAGGCGCTGCGCCGCGCCGTTCCGCGCGGCGGTCGAGACCAGGAGCCGGGGCGCGCCCCGGGCGACGAGGTCGTACAGCACCCCGGCCCCCCACCGCGAGCAGCGCGGGGTACGGAACGCCCACCCCGCCGGGCGAACGAGGAGAGGACCGTCGCGCCCAGGAGCAGGGCCAGAATGGCTTCGAAGGCGTGCATCGTCGATCCGACCCTTCCTCCTGCGCTCGCCAAAGGCGACCGGATGCCAGGAGCGTGCCCGGATAGCCTCTGACCGGAGACCTACACTGCACGGCCAGGATGACAATCCCGCGTCCTGACTCGATGATTTCGTGTTGCAACGGCCTGGAGGGGCTGCGATGCGAGCCGGAACCGCGCGCCGGATCTGGACGGAAACGGTGGGATGCGCGTTCTGCCTCCGCACCGAACGCGGCTGGGTGTGGTGCCGCGAGCTGTGCAACAGGCTGCCGCTGACCGAAGTCGTCCGCCGCGTCGTCGTGCTCCGCGAGAACGCCACGCGCGCGAACCTGGGGCTTCGAACGCGGCGCGGCCCCGTTGCCGTTCCCAATGAGCCCACGACCTGCGCCGAGCGGGCGACGGTGTGCCGCACCAACGGTGTCGAGCGCATCGTGAAGAGTCAGCGGAGATTGTCCAAGGGGCAACTCACGCGGCGTCGGTCGGAGGAGCGGCTGGAGGCGACCCAGCGGGCGCTCGAGGCCTCGCGCATGGCGTTGGAGGAGCCGTAGCGGCGACCACGGCGGGAGCCGTCAATCCGGCAGCCTGGGCCGGATCACCGGCGCGGCGCCCGGCGCGGACAGGACATCGACCGGCACGCCGTAGAGCGCCCACAGGGCGTCCGGCGTGACCATCCCGGCGGTCGGCCCCGGCCCGACGACGCGCCCGCCGTGCACCAGCGCCACCCGGTCGGCCAGCAGCAGCGCGTGGTTGGGGTCGTGCGTCGACAGCAGCACGGCTATCCCGCCGGCCGCCAGCGCGCGCACCGTCCGTAGCACGCGCAGCTGGTTGCCGTAGTCAGCGCGATCAGCAGCGCAAGCCCGCCGCGCACGATGGTCCCAATGCCGTTCACCTGCCCTCCCCAATCCTGCCGCCGCGCTCAGGGATGTGCGCCGCACCGGCGCCGCGTCACGGCCGCGCGAAGCCGTGGCGCTCCAGCACCGCCTGTCCCGCCGGGGACAGGATGTAGGCGGCGAACGCCTCGCCCCGCGCCGTGTCCGCCGCCTTGAGGACGGTAAGCCCGTACTCGGCCCCGACCGCCAGATCGGCCGGCACCGCCACGATCGTCAGCGCGGGGACCTCCGCCTTAGCCAGGCGGGCGTTGGTGCAATAGGTGAGGAACAGGTCGGCCTGCCGCTGTTCCATGACCCAGGCGTACGGGTTGCGGCCCTCCGGCGGCTTGGCCGACTCCGGCCCGCCGGTGAGCCTGAGCGCCTTGCCGTCCAGCGCCTTCAGGCTGCCCGGCCGCACGGCGTCGGCCTTGCGGAACAGCTCCCAGGCGTAGTCGCCGGCGGGATCGGCCTTCGGCGTCGAGGTACCGACGCGGACCTGCGGGTCGAGCATCCGCTCCAGCAGCGTCGCCGGAGTCACCCCGGCGTCGGGCTGGGTGAGCGCGCAGAGTTGGTTGCGGGCGAACGGCCGCACCGGGCCCGACCTGCCGACGCCGGCGAGCGCCGCGGGATGCTCCATGTTGGCGGAGGCGAAGACGTCGCCCGCCTCGCCCTTCTCCAGCCGCTCCTTCAGCAGGCCGGACGGCCCGTAGGTGGCCTCGACCGGAACGCCCTTGGCGGACTGGAAGTCCCGGGCCAGCTCGGTGAGCGCGGCCTTCAGGCTGCCGGCGGCATACAGCCTGACCGCGTCGGCGGCCAGGGCATCGCCGCCGGCCACGGAGGCGGCGATGGCGGCCCCGGCCAACACGGCGCGTCGAAACGAAGGATGCATGTCCCGTGGTCCTCCCCATGCGTTATGTTCAATGCATCATAGCGTATGGGGCCGCCCGCCGGGAGGGGCTTGATCCGCCTAATCGAGCATGGACAGAGGCCACCCGCGCCTCAGCCGTCCACGGCGTCGGCGCACGTCACCAGGAAGTCGATCAGACGCTGCGCCGAAGCGTCCAGCTCGTCCTCGGCACGGGTGCAGATGGCGAGTTCCCGCCGCGCCCACGGTTCGTCGAGCAGCAGGAGCGTCAGCCCGAAGGCGGCGACCAGGGGCTGCGCCGCAAGCTCTGGCAGGATGCCCAGCCCCAGCCCGTGCCGCACCATCTGGCACATCGCCTCGAAGCTGCGGACCTGCACGCGCACCCGCAGGGTCTGACCGATGCGGCGCGCCTGCTCGCTCACCAGCCGGTGCACGGCGGTGGCCTGGTCGAGCGTCACGACCTCCTCCTTCAGCACCGCCGCGAAGCCGACCGGGCCGCTGCCCGCCAGCGGATGGTCGGAGGGCACGACGATGGCCAGACGGTCCTCGGCGTACAGGCGGGTCCGGAGCTGCCACAGCTCGCCGCCCCGCACGATGACGCCGATGTCGGTCTCCTTCTGGTACAGCGCCTCGACGATCTCGACGCTCGGGCGCTCGTGCAGCTCCAGCTTGATCGAGGGAAAGGCGCGGGCGAAGGCGGACAGGTCGCCGGCCAGCCGCTGCACCAGCGCCGAGCTGCTGGCGAACACGCGCACCCGGCCGCGCACGCCCGCCCGGTATTCCGCCAGTTCGGCGTCGAGCTGCTGGTTCATCGCCAGCACCTCGCGCGCATAGCGCAGCACCGCCAGCCCGGCCGCCGTCGGCTCGACACCGTAGGGCAGCCGGTGCAGCAGCGCGGTGCCGGCCCCGTCCTCCAGGAGCTTCATGCGCCGGCTCGCCGCCGACAGCGCGAGGTTCGACTGGCTGGCGGCGCGCGTGATGCTCTTCGTCTCGCACACCCGCAGGAACAGCAGAAGCGTCTGGAGATCGTGCCGCAGCATCCACCGCTCCCCTTAGCCGCCCCATGCAGGCGGCCCTTGTCCGATTCCGCAGGGGGACAGTGTGCCGGATGCCCGGCAGCGGCGCAACGGCGGTCCAGCCTTCGAATTCTGCGAAGGCTGTCTCCTGGTAAATCTAATTCGTTTAGCACACAAACCAATGCTACCGTTCCTTCAAGAACGCACCGGGCCGCAAACGGCGGCCGGGTGCGCGGACAGGGACGGAAACGAGGGCGATCGCGCATGGCTGCGTCGAGCACACCCCAGGAACGAGCCGGCACCGGGCCGGACGGCGGCCGGCCGATCGCGTCGGACGCCCTGGCGAACCTCCGCGTGCTGGACCTGACGCGGGTGCGCGCCGGCCCGACCTGCTGCCGCGTCCTCGCCGACTTCGGCGCCGACGTCATCAAGGTCGAGGCGCCGGCCGGCGCCGACCCCAACGACGGCATGAACGGGCCGCGCGACGGCTACGACATGCAGAACCTGCACCGCAACAAGCGCTCGCTGTCGCTCAACCTCAAGACGCCCGAGGGCAAGGCGGTCCTGCGCCGCCTCGTCAGCACCGCCGACGTGGTGGTCGAGAACTACCGCCCCGACGTCAAGCACCGCCTGGGCATGGACTACGAGACGCTGCGGGCGATCAACCCGCGCATCATCCTCGCCTCCATCTCCGGCTTCGGCCAGAGCGGTCCGTATCGCGACCGCGGCGGCTTCGACCAGATCGCCCAGGGCATGGGCGGGCTGATGTGGCTCACCGGGCTGCCCGGCCAGGGACCGGTGCGCGCCGGGGTCGCCATCGCCGACATCTCGTCCGGCCTCTACGCCGTCATCGGCATCCTGATCGCGCTGGCCGAACGCGCGCGCTCCGGCGAGGGGCAGTGGGTGCAGACCTCGCTTTTGCAGAGCCAGATCGCCCTGCTCGACTTCCAGGCCGCCCGCTACCTGATGGACGGCGTGGTGGCGGAGCAGGCTGGCAACGACCACCCCACCTCGACCCCGATGGGCCTGTACCGGACGGCCGACGGCTTCATCAACATCGGCGCCTCCGGCGAGGACCTGTGGCGCCGCCTGTGCCGCGCCGTCGGGCAGCCCGCCCTGGCCGAGCGCCCCGAGTACCGGACGGAGCCCGACCGTCTGGCCAACCGCCCCCGGCTCAACGCGGAGCTCGGCGCCATCCTGGCGGAGCGCCCGTCGCGCGACTGGCTCGACGTGTTCACCGCGCAGGGCGTCCCGGCCGGCCCGGTCTACCGGATGGACGAGGTCTTCGCCGACCCGCAGGTCGAGCATCTGGGCATGGCGGTGCCGGTGCAGCACCCGCGCCGCGGCGCCATCCGGCTGGTCGGCCAGCCGGTGGTTCTGTCGCGCACGCCGGCCGGTGTCGTGTCCCCAACCCCGGAGGCCGGCGCGCACACCGACGGCATCCTCGGCGACCTCGGCTACACGCCGCAGGAGATCGACGACCTCCGCCGGCAGAGGGTGATCTGATGGGCACGCCCTCGCTCCACTACCACGCCACCGGCCCGGTCGCCCGGCTGACCATCGACAACCCGGCGCGCCGCAACGCCATGACGCTCGACATGTGGGCGGCGTTGCCGGATCTGGTGCGCCGCGCCGAGGCGGACCCGGAGGTGCGCGTCATCCTGCTGCGCGGGGCCGGCGAGGCCGCGTTCTGCGCCGGCGCCGACATCACGCAGTTCTCCGACAAGCGCAGCGGCGAGGCCGAGGGGCGGAGCTACGACGCCGCGGTCCAGGCCGCGCAGGCGGCGCTGTTCGCCGCCGGAAAGCCGACCGTCGCCTACGTCCGCGGCGCCTGCTTCGGCGGCGGCGTCGGCATCGCGCTCAGTTGCGATCTGCGGATCGCCGCATCGGACGCCCGCTTCCGCATCCCGGCCGCGCGGCTGGGCCTGGGCTATGCGTTTTCCAACGTCGAGCTGGTGGCGGGGCGCATCGGGGTCTCGGCGGCGGCCGACCTGCTGTTCACCGCCCGCACGGTCGATGCGGAGGAGGCCCGGCGCCTGGGCATCGTCGGCCAGGTGCTCGACGCCGGTCAAGCCGACGCAGCGGTGGAGGAGCTGGCGGCGGCCATCGGCGGCAACGCCCCGCTCACGCTCCGCGCGGTCAAACGCGCGCTGGTCGAGCTTGCCCGGCCGGCAGCGGAGCGCGAGGTCGGCGCGGTGGACGCGCTGGTGCGGGCGTGCCTGGGCAGCGACGACTACCGCGAGGGTCAGGCGGCGTTCAAGGAGAAGCGCGAGCCCAGGTTCCGCGGAACCTGAGGGAATAAAGGGAGGGATGCGGCGGATGAGCGAGCTTTCGGCCCAGGAGGCCTTTGAGATCGGCAGCCTGTACAGCCGGTACAACCTGTGCAGCGACCTCGGCGACCCCGACGGCTACGCCGACTGCTTCACGGAGGACGGCGTGCTGGAGCTGATGCCGCACGAGCTGCGCATCGCCGGCCGCGCCGCGCTGCACGAGCACAAGGTGCGCGACCTCGCCACCCGGCAGGGCTACCGGCGGCACTGGAACGGCAACCTGCTCCTGGAACGACGCGACGACGGCTCGGTGCGCGGGCGCTGCTACCTGATGGCCTTTAACGGCCCGTCGGGCGAGCTGCCGGCCATCGGCGACTGCGGGGTGTACGAGGACGACATCGTGCGCGACGGCGCGTCCTGGCGGTTCCGCCGCCGCCAGTTGACCATGGACGCCAGCACCTGGACGCGGAAGTGACGGCCATGGACGACATCCTCAACATGAGCGCGGCGGAACTGGCTCAGGCGGTGGGCAGCCGCCGGCTGTCGGCCCGCGCCGTCACCGAGGCCTTCCTCGCCCGCACCGAGGCGGTGAACGGCGTGGTCAACGCCGTGTGCACCCTCAACCCGGCGGCGCTGGCCGACGCCGACGCCTGCGACGCCCACCTCGCCTCCGGCGCCGCGCCGCGACCGCTGGAGGGCGTGCCCTTCGTCGTCAAGGACAATGTCGACACCGCCGGCCTGCGCACCACCTACGGCTCGCGGCTGCGCCAGGACTTCGTGCCGACCGAGGACGCCGTCGCCGTGGAGCGGCTGCGCCGCGCCGGCGCGGTGCTGCTCGGCAAGACCAACGCGCCGGAGTTCGCGCACGACGTCAACACCACCAACGCGCTGTTCGGCACCACGCGCAACCCCTGGCGGCTCGACGCGACCTCCGGCGGGTCGAGCGGCGGGACGGGCGCCGCCGTCGCCGCCGGCATGGCGCCGATCGGCATCGGCACCGACCTCGGCGGGTCGATCCGCGTTCCGGCCGCCTTCAACGGCATCGTCGGCGTCCGCCCGACGCCGGGCCGCGTCCCGGTCTATCCCAGCGTCTTCGCCTGGGACACCCTGGTCGAGCACGTCCAGGGCCCGCTGGTCCGCACGGTGGAGGACGCCGGGCTGATGCTCGCCGTGATGGCCGGGCCGGACGACCGCGACCCCAGCTCGCTGCCCGACGACGGTATGGACCTCGCCGCCGCCGCCCGGCGCACCGACGCGGTGCGCGGCCGGCGGATCCTCTACGTCGAGGATTTCGACGGGCTGGTGCCGACCGACCCGGAGGTGGCGCGGCTGGCCCGCGCCGCCGCCCTGGCCTTCGAGGAGTTCGGCTGTGTGGTGGAGAGCGGCTCGCTCGACGTCGGCGGCCTGCGCGAGATCGTCATGGGTACGCGGGCGTTCGGCATGGTCGGGCGCTACGCCGACCTGCTGGAGCGCCACCGCGAGGAGATGACCGCCCCGCTGGTCAACCAGATCGAGGACGCGCTCAAGCGCACGGTGCGCGAGGTGGCGGCGGCCGAGCGGCTGCGCGGCGACTATTGGCACCGGATGCGGCGGGTGCTGGAACGCTACGACCACATCATCGCCCCGTCGGTGGGGATCGCGGCGTTCGATCTCGACCGTCCCCTGCCGACCGAGATCGCCGGCCGGCCGCTGGAGCGCTTCTACGACGTGTTCCTCGGCACCTACGCGTTCTCGATCACCGGGCTGCCGGTGGCGGCGGTCCCCTGCGGCTTCACGTCCGCGGGGCTGCCGGTGGGCGTCCAGATCGTCGGCCGGCGCCTGCGCGACGACCGCGCGCTCGAAGCGGCCGCCGCCTTCGCCGCGGCGCGCCCCGAGCATGCCCGCCGGCCGCAGGTCGACACGGCGTGGCGGCCGCCCGCGCGGGGCGAGACGGCGACGACCGGCTACAAGGTGGCGTGAGGGGAGGACGGACATGGATCTCGACCTGAAGGGCAAGCGCGCCGTCGTCACCGGGGCCAGCAAGGGCATCGGCCGCGCCGTCGCCGAATCCCTCGCCGCGGAGGGCTGCGACCTCGCGCTGGTCGCCCGCGGGTCGGCGGAGCTGGAGGATCTGGCGGCGAGCCTGTCCGCGCGCTTCGGCGTCGCCGCGGCGGCGGTGCCCACGGATATGGCCGACGAGCGGGCCCGGCAGGCCCTGGCGGCGGAATGGGCCGGCGCCGACATCCTGGTCAACAACGCCGGCGCCATCCCGGGCGGCGAGATCGGCGAGGTCTCCGACGAGGTGTGGCGCAGCGCCTGGGAGCTGAAGGTGTTCGGCTACATCGCGCTGTGCCGGCTGTTCTACGCCGCCATGCGCGAGCGCGGCCACGGCGTCATCGTCAACGTCATCGGCACCGCCGGCGAGCGGCCGAACGCCGCCTACATCGCCGGCACCACCGGCAACGCCGGCCTGATGGCGTTCACCCGGGCGCTCGGCGCGCGGTCGCCGGACGCCGGGGTGCGGGTGGTCGGCGTCAACCCCGGCATGACCGCCACCGACCGCGCCGTGACGATGATGCGGACCTTCAGCGTGCAGAAGCACGGCGACGCCGAGCGCTGGCCGGAGGTGGAGCGCGCCCTCGGCCTGCCGTTCGGACGGATGGGCAGCCCGCGCGAGGTCGCGGACGTGGTGACGTTCCTGGCCTCGCCGCGGGCGGGCTACGTCAGCGGCACCATCGTGACGGTGGACGGGGGCGCCAGCAACCGCAGCGCCTGACCGCAACCGAGGGAGGACCGGAGCATGGATCCGACAGCGTTGGCCGTCCCAGACGCGGACGGGATGAAATTCTGGGTCAGCCGGGCCGCCGGCTCGCGCTACGAGCAGGGCCTGCGCACGTTCATGCAGTACCGCGACCTCGGCATCGCCGCCGCCACCGGCGGCGCGGTCGACGCCAAGATCGTCAAGGCGGTGCCCGGCCACGCCGAGCGCGCGCCCTGGCACGCGCACGAGCTGCAATTCCAGCTCGTCTTCGTGCTGCGGGGCCGGATCACGCTGGAGTACGCCGGCGTCGGCCAGGTCACCCTGGAACCGGGCGACTGCCTGCACCCGCCGCCGGGCATCCACCACGTCGAGATCACCCACTCCGACGACTACGAGGGGCTGGAGATCACCATCCCCGCCGAGTTCCGGACCGTCGAGGTCGCCCCGCCGGCCCCCCCGCCGGACGCGACCTGACCGGACACAGCGCCAACGCCCGGACAAGGGCCAACAACATGGGAGGAAGGCACATGCGCACGCTCACGATGACCGGCCTGGCGACGGTCGCAGCCCTGTCCCTGGCGGCGGCACCCGCCGCCCTGGCCGAGACCGGCATCACCGCCGACACCATCGTCATCGGCGGCATGGGCGGGCTCACCGGCCCCTCCGCCGGGCTGATCATCCCGCAGCTCAATGGCGTGCAGGCGGTGTTCGAGGAGGCCAACGCCGCCGGCGGCATCCACGGGCGCAAGATCGTCTACGTCAAGCAGGACGACGAGTGCCTGCCCAGCAAGGGCGTCGGCGCGGTGAAGAAGCTGATCCACGAGGAGAAGCCGTTCATGATCGTCGGCGGCGGCTGCTCCAACGCCGCCATCGCGCAGAAGCCCGAGGTCATCGAGGCGAAGATCCCCTGGGTGATCGTCGCGTCCACCGCCGACTCCCTGACCGAGCCGGTCGAGCCCTACATCTTCTCCACCATGTCCGCCGCCTGGATGGAGGTCTACGGCCAGCTCCAGCTCGCCCTCGACCAGGGCAAGAAGCGGATCGCCGTGGTCTGGCAGCCGGACGCCTGGGGCAAGGCGCGCATCGATCCGATGAAGCAGGCGCTCAAGGCCAAGGGCATCGAGGCGGTCTCCATCCAGGAGATCGCCGTCGAGCCGACCGACACCACGCCCACCGTCCTGCAGATGCAGGCCGCCAACCCGGACGCCGTGGTGTTGCTGCTGTTCCCCAAGGCGGCGGTGCCGTTCCTGCGCGACGCCTACAAGATCGGCTTCCAGCCGCTGATGGTCGGCGGCTCGGCGCTCGGCGAGATCGACGTGCTGGCCAAGGGCGTCGGCTCGCCCGATTCCGTGAAGAACTTCCGCGCCGTCACCGCCGCCGGCTACGGCGTCGACGACCCGCAGGTGGCGAAGTGGAAGGGCATCGTCGAGAAGAAGTTCGGCGACCGCTTCAACGTCCTGCACATGTTCGGCATCTCCGCCGGCCAGTTCGCGGTCGAGGCGCTCCGGCAGGCCGGCCCCGAGCCGACGCGGGAGAAGGTCATCCAGATCATGTCGAACCTCCAGGTGAAGACCGACACCTACGCCGGCCCGCTGCAGTGCAAGCCCACCGACCACCAGTGCCACAAGGCGCTGGGCATCTTCGCCTTCAAGGACGGCCGCGTCACCGGCATCGGCGTGACCACGCCGACCCGCTGACCACGCCCCCGCCGCGCCGGATCCCCGGGGTCCGGCGCGGCCCTCCAGAGAAAGGAACCCGGCGGTGCTGCTCGCCTACGCCTTGTCCTCGGGGATCACCAGCGGCGCGCTCTACGCGCTCGTCGCCGTCGGCCTCGTGCTCTGCTACCGGACCACCGGACACATCAACTTCTCGCACGGCGAGCTGTTCATGATCGGCGGCTTCCTCGCCTTCACCCTGCACGTGCTGTGGGGGGCGCCCTACATCGTGGCGCTGCTGGGCGCGGTGGCCGGCTCGTTCGTGCTGGGGATCCTCACCGACCGCCTGGTCTACCAGCCGCTGATCAAGGCGCCGCCGATCGCCATGGTGATGGCGACGGTGGGACTGTCCTTCGTGCTGAAGGGCATCGGCCGCCACTTCTGGGGCGGCCAGGGCGACGTGGTGCCCTTCCCGCCGCTGGTCAGCCCGGCCCCGGTCCTCATCGGCGGCGTCGCCGTGTTCCCGCAGCAGCTCGTGGTCATCGCCAGCGTGGCGGTGTGCATGCTGCTGCTCACCGTCTTCTTCACCCGGACGCGGGCCGGCAAGATGATGCAGGCCACCGCCGAGAACGCGCACGCCGCCTACCTCGTCGGCATCCGGGTCGAGCGCGTCTACATGCTGACCTGGGGGGCCGGGGCGGCGCTTGCCGGCGTCGCCGCGGTCTTCGTGGCGCCGCTCACCCTGCTCACCCCGGACATCGGGCTCAACCTGCTGCTGAAGGCGTTCGCCGCCACCATCCTCGGCGGGCTGGGCAGCATGACCGGCGCGGTGATCGGCGGGCTTCTGGTCGGCATCCTGGAGGCGCTGGCCGGCACCTACGTCGCCGGCAGCATCCAGGACGTCTCCGCCTTCATCATCATCCTGGCGGTGCTGGTGTTCCGGCCGACCGGCCTGCTGGGCGCACGCGGGCGTCGGGAGGTGTAAGGCGATGGTGACCCTGTCCAACGAACCCTCGACGCCCCGCGCCCTCCGGCGCCGCGACCTCGGCTGGCTGGTCGGCCGGCGCGCGGCGCTCGCCGCCGGCGCCCTGCTGTTCGCGCTGCTGCCGCTGGCGGCCAACCCCTATCAGGTCTACGTCGGCAACCTGGCGCTGATCTACGTGATCCTGGCCGTCGGGCTGAACATCCTGCTGGGCCTCGCCGGCCAGCTCTCCTTCGCCAACGGCGCGCTGTTCGGCGTCGGCGCCTATGCCACCGGCCTGCTGCGCCTCGACGCCGGCCTGCCGTTCTGGCTGGCGCTGCCCGCCGGCACGGTCATCACCGTGCTCATCGGGCTGGTGGTGGCGCTGCCGGCGCTGCGCCTGCGCGGGCTGTACCTCGCGCTCGCCACCGTCGCCTTCGCGCAGTTCGCGCTGTGGACCTTCGTGCACTGGGACTCGCTGACCTACGGCACCGCCGGCTTCGTCATGCCGCCGGTCGACTTCACGGCGCTCGGCCTGCGCACGAGCGCCGGCATCTACTACCTGAGCCTCGCCCTGGCCATCCTGCTGGTGGCCGCGGCGTACGGCGTCATGCAGTCGCGCGTCGGCCGCGCCCTGGTGGCCCTGCGCGAGAGCGAGGTGGCGGCGGAATCAATCGCCATCGACATCACCCGCACCAAGATCGTCGCCTACTCGGTGAGCGCCGTCTACGCCGGGGCCGCGGGCGGCCTGTTCGCCGGCCTGCTGAACGTGGTGGTGCCGGAATCCTTCAACCTGTTCCAGATCGTCCTGCAATTCTGCATGGTGGTCGTCGGCGGCCTCGGCTCGATCGCCGGGTCGGTGATCGCCGCCGTGCTGCTGGTCGGCCTGCAGGAGGCGCTGCGCGGCATGCAGGATTTGCAGGAGATCGGCCTCGGCCTGCTGCTGCTGCTCATGCTGCTGTTCGCGCCGGGCGGCCTCGTGCAGGCGCTGCGGCGCCGGCTGCCGGGGTGGACGGAACCGCACAGCCGTGGGGAGGAAGGCTGATGGCCGAGCTCAGCATCGAGCGCCTGTCGCTGTCGTTCGGCGGCCTCGCCGCGCTCAGCGAAGTGGACATCACCGTGCCGCGCGGCGAGATCCGCGGCATCATCGGCCCGAACGGCGCCGGCAAGACGACCCTGCTCAACGTCATCTCCGGTCTGGTGCGCCCGACCGACGGCGAGATCCGCCTGGACGGCCGGCCGCTGACCCGCCTGAAGGCCAGCGAGGTGGCCGCCCGCGGCGTCGGGCGCACCTTCCAGACCTCGCTCCTCTTCAAGGGGATGACGGTGCTGGAGAACGTCATGGCGGGGATGCACCAGGGCCTGCGCACCTCGGTGTTCGGCGCCGCCGTCGGCCTGCCCGGCGTCTTGCGCGAGGAACGGCAGGCCCGCGAACGGGCGCGCGAGGCGCTGGCCTTCGTGGGCATGCTGTCCTTCGCCGAGCGCGACGGCGCGTCGCTGTCGTTCGGCCAGCAGCGGCTGGTGGAGATCGCCCGCTCGCTGGTCGCCGAGCCCAAGGTGCTGCTGCTGGACGAGCCGGCGGTCGGCCTCAGCCCGCCGCGCGTCGCCGAACTGGACGAGCTGCTGCACCGCATCCGCGACAAGCGCGGCATCACCATCATCATGGTGGAGCACGTCATTCGGCTGGTGATGGGCGTGTGCGACCGCATCACCGTCCTCAACTCGGGCCGGAAGATCGCCGAGGGGGCGCCGGACGCCATCCTCGCCGACCCGTTCGTCAAGGAAGCCTATCTAGGGAAGAGCCCCGATGCTGACCGTGCGTAACCTGAGCGTCTGGTACGGCCTCAGCGAGGTCCTGCGCGACGTGTCCTTCTCGGTCCCGCGCGGCGAGGTGGTCGCGCTGCTCGGCGGCAACGGCGCCGGCAAGACAACGCTGCTGAAGACGTTGAGCGGCCTCGTCAAGCCGCGCGGCGGCGCGGTGGAGTTCGACGAGCGGCCGATCGGCGGCCTGCACCCGCACGACATCGTCACCAAGGGCGTGGTGCAGGTGCCGCAGGGCCGCTTCGTCTGGCCGAGCATGACGGTCGCCGACAACCTCGCCCTCGGCGCCGCCGCGCGCCACGACAAGGCCGGCATCGCCGCCGACCTGGAGCGGGTCTACACCTTCTTCCCCCGCCTGCGCGAACGGCGGAGCGTGCCGGCGGGAACGCTGAGCGGCGGCGAGCAGCAGATGGTGGCAATCGGCCGCGCGCTGATGGCACGGCCGCTGATCCTGCTGATGGACGAGCCGTCGCACGGCCTGTCCCCCCGGCTGGTCCAGGAGATGATCGAGGTCATCCGGCGGCTCAACGAGGAGGGCATGACCATCTTCCTCATCGAGCAGAACATCGGCGTCCCGGCGGCGGTGGCCGGCACCACCTACGTGCTCGCCAACGGCGAGATCGCCTTCCAGACCCACGGCTCGAAGGTCGCCAGCGATCCGGAGGTGCTGAGCAGCTACCTCGGCGGCGCCCGCCACTGAGCCGCCCGATCACGGAGCCCTTCTCCCCCCGGGGGAGAAGGGTTGGGATGACGGGGTGTTACGCGCCGGCAGGCGCGGACAAGGTTTCTGGCCGCTTTCGCGGCGCCCCCTCTCCCCAACCCCTCTCCCTCAAGGGGAGAGGGGCTTCATGGGCGACTGGAAACGGTTCTCACTCTCGCCCGCCACGCGGATGGCGAGCCGGCCGACGGCCTCGCCCCGCTCCATCGCCCGGTGCACCTCGGCGCCCTGCGGCAGGTCGTAGACCGCGCCGATGCGCACCGGCAGGACGCCCTGCCCCATCAGGTCGAGCACGGCGCGCACCTCGTCCGCCCGGCAGGACTTGGTGCCGATCAGGCTGATCTCCTTGAGGATGAAGTGGGCCGGCCGGATCTCCGCGGCGCCGCCCTCGACGTTGCCGACCAGCACCACGCGCCCGCCGCTGCGGACGGCGTGGATGCTCTCCCGCAGGGTCGGCCCGCCGACGATCTCCAGCACCGCGTCGGCGCCCCGGCCGCCGGTCCTCTCCTTGACCGCCGGGGCGAAGCGGCGGTCGGGCGCGACGATGACCTCCGCCCCGGCCGCCTCCAGCTCCGGCGCCTTGTCGGCCGACGAGGTGACGGCGAGCGTCCGCGCCCCGCGCCACGCCAGCACCCGCAGCGCGTGCAGGCCGACGCCGCCGGAGGCTCCGGTGACCACGACGGTCTCGCCGGCCTGGATGGCGCCGCGCGTGACGATGGCGTGGTAGGCGGTGCCGTAGGTGCAGGTGAGGATGGAGGCGTCGACGAGCGGGACGGCGTCCGGCACGGCGACCACGGTGTCCTCGCGGACCGCGACGTACTCGGCGTAGCCGCCGTCCATGTCCTCGCCGAGGAAGCGCGGGCGCTCCACCCGGCACAGCGCCGCGTTGCCGGCGCGGCATTCGGCGCAGTCGCCGCAGCCGGTGTAGATCAGCGTCATCACCCGGTCGCCGACGGCGTGCGCCGTCGCCTCGGGGCCGCGGGCGACGACGGTGCCGCTCACCTGATGGCCGAGGATCACCGGCAGGTCGATGCCGGGAAAGGCGCCGGCGCGGGTCAGCAGGTCGTGCCGGCAGACGCCGCAGTAGGCGACGCGGATCAGCACCTCGCGCCCCTTGGGCTCCGGCCGGGGCACCGTGCGGGGCTCCAGCGCGTCCGGGCCGCCGAAGGCGCCGAGCACCAGGGCGGACATGTCGCGCGGCAGGCGGCCGGGTTCATTGGGCATGGCTCGTCTCCTCGGCAAGGCGCTGCTCGGCCAGCGCGCGCAGGCGGGCGCGCTGGATCTTGGTGCCGTTGGCGCTCTCGGTGGTCGGGAACGCCTCCACCGCCCAGACCCGGTACGGCACCTTGAAGCCGGCCATGCGCGCGCGGGCCTGCGCGATGACCGCGTCCGGATCGACGGTTCCGGAGGGCTGCGGGATGACGAAGGCGATGGGCTTGAGCTCCGTCCCGACGGGCACCGCGACGACCTGGGCGTCGGCGATCCCGTCCAGGCCCTTGAGCACGTCCTCGATCTCCGCCGGGTTCACCAGATAGCCGCCGAGGCGGATGGCATCGCCCTTGCGCGTCTCGTAGACGAAGCTGCCGTCGGGGCGCAGGTGGCCGATGTCGCCGGTCCGGAAGAAGCCGTCCGGCAGCAGCGCCTCCGCCGTCGCCTCCGGATCGTCCAGGTAGCCGGCGAAGTTGCCGGGCGAGGCGATCTCGATCTCTCCGGTGGCGCCGGGCGGCAGCAGGCCGCCGCCGGCGACGTCGCGCACGCGCACCGCCGCGAGGCCGCCGGCCGAGGGCTGCCCGCCGCCGCGGATCCGCTCCTCGAACGGCAGTCCCTCGGGCTGGATCGCGAACAGCGCCTGCACCTCGCTGGACCCGTACAGCCCGACCATCGGCACGCCGCGCCGCCACGCCTCGGCCGCGAGGTCGGCGGCGCCCGGCTGGAAGGCGGCGTACCCGAACAGGCGGGCGCTCGGGTACGGCCGCTCGCCGCCGCGGGCCTGGAGCAGGCGGCGGTACATCTCGTCGCTGCCGAAGGTGTGGGTGACCGCGTGCTCCTCGATGAGGGCGGCCGCGCGGTCGGCGTCGAAGGCGTCCAGGACCACGACCGGCGCGCCCGCGGCGAAGGCGGCGAGCGCGCCGCACAGGCCGAAGACGCCGCAGAACGGCAGCATGCCGAGCAGGCGGGCGCCCGGCCGGTCGAGTCCCCAGCGCGCTCCCACCTGCCCCCCGTGGAAGACCAGCGTGCGCTGCGGATGGACGACCAGCTTCGGCCCCTTGGTGGTGCCGGAGGTGGTGAAGAGGATGCACGGCCGGTCCGGCGCCGCGTCGTCCGGAGGTGCGGTGCGGGCGTCGTCCAGCCGCAGGGCGGTGGTCGGCCGGTCGAGGAGGCGGCCGGCACCGTCGGCCGACCCCACCACGATGACGCTGCGCAGGTCGGGCAGGCCCGCGGGATCGAGGCCAGCGAGGACGGTCCGGAAGTCGATCCGGCGGAATTCCGGCTGCAGGATCAGGTGCGCCGCGCGCGACCGTTTCAGCACGTACTCCAGTTCGGAGCTGCGGAAGCGCGTGTTGACCGACATTACCACCGCGCCCAGGCGGGCCGCGCCGAAGAACAGCGCCAGCCACGTCACGCCGTTGGGCAGCCACACGGCGACGCGGTCGCCCGCGCCGACGCCGTGGCCGGCCAGCCAGGCGGCGGCGCGCCGGGTCTCGGCGTCGAACGCCGCGTAGGTCCAGCGGCGGCCGCCGTCGATGAAGGCAGTGTCGTCCGGCCGCTCGCGGGCGAGCCGTTCGGCCAGCGCCGGCAGCGTGGCGGCGTCAGCTCGCATAGCGGCCCCCGGTGACGTGCAGCGTCTCGCCGCTGATGTAGCCGGCGCATTCGGAGGCGAGGAAGGCGACCGCGGTGGCGATGTCCTCCGGCCGGCCGGCGCGCTGGACCGGCGTGCCGCGCACCGCGCGGTCGCGGATCTGCTCGTAGTGCGGCAGCGCCCGGACCATTTCGGTCTCCACGAAGCCCGGCGCCACGGCGTTGATGGTGATGCCGTAGCGCCCTTCCTCCAGCGCCAGGGCGTTGGTCAGCCCGATGATTCCGGCCTTGGCGGCGGAGTAGTTCGCCTGCCCGGGATTGCCGAGGTGGGCGCGCGAGGAGATGTTGACGATGCGCCCCCAGCGCTGCGCGATCATGTGCGGCATCACCGCCTTGCAGGCCAGGAAGGCGCCCTTGAGGATGACGTCGACGACGAGGTCCCAGTCCTCCTCGCTCATCGTGGTGAGGAAGCCGTCGCGCGGGAAGCCGGCGTTGTTGACCAGGATGTGGACGGTGCCGAAGGCCGCCACCGTCTCATCGACGAGGCGCTGCACGTCGGCTTGCCGGGTGATGTCCCCGACCACGCAGTGCACCGCGTGCCCCTCGGCGCGCAGGCGGTTGGCGGTGGCGGTCGCCGTGTCGGGATCGCGGTCGGCGATCACCACCTTGGCCCCCTCCTGCGCCAGGCGCTGCGCCGTGGCGGCGCCGATGCCCCGGCCGGAGCCGGTGACGATGGCGACCTTGTCCGTCAGACCGAGATCCATTCCGCCTTCCTCCCTTCAGCCGCGCCCGTTCCTGGGGCTGCTTCCTTGCGATCCCCGATAAACCTCATTCGTCATCCCCGCGAAGGCGCTGAGATCATTCCCTGGAAGTCACTCCAGGCACCTTTTTGGCCGTCATCCCCGCGAAGGCGGGGATGACGGGAGAAAGGCGTTCAGCCTCCCTAGCCGCGCGTGCCCTTGCTTCCCGCGTATTCGACGGTGTGTTCGACCGTGTCCCACAGTTTGCGCGCCGTCGGGTGCTGCTGCTCCTCGCGGATGTGGCCGACCAGCCCGGCGCAGCGGCTGATCACCGCCATCCCGCGCATGATCTCCGCCGGCATGCCGATCTCGCCCAGCAGCGCGGCGATGGCGCCGGTGGCGTTGATGGTGATGTGGCGGCCGTAGACCTCGTCGATGGCCTTGGACAGCGTGCGCAGCGCGGCGATGTGGCGGCCGGGCACGCCGGCCTCCTCGGCAATGGCGAACAGGCGTGGCGAGCGCGGGTCGTCGGGCCGGTGCAGGTGGTGGCCGAAGCCCGGCAGCGTGAGCCGCCCGGTCCGGTGGCGCTGCGCCACGATGCGGGCGCCGGCCTCCGGGCCGTCCGGATGGGCCAGCACCTCGTCGATCAGGCCGGCCGCCGCCTCCATGCTGCCGACGAACTGGCTGCCGACGCACAGCAGGCCGCCGGCCACCGCCGCCTGCAATGCCTCGGGCGAGGACAGCGCGATCATGCGGGTGGCGATGACGCTGGGGGTGAAGCCGTGCTCCATCAGCGTGACCAGCACCGCGTCGAGGATCCTGCTCTCGGCGCGCGTCGGCATCCGCCCCATCAAGTGGAAGACGATCATGTCGGTGAAGGAGACCTTGCCGATCAGCTCGTCCACCAGACTGGCGTCGCGCACGTAGATGGCGTCGTCGGTGTGGGTGGCGATGTGGGTGATGGGAGGTGTCTCGGGCCTGGACATCGGGTCTTCCTTCCTCAGGCGTGTCTCTCGCGGTCCCAGGCGCCCTCGTTCGGCAGCGCCTTCAGCTTGTGGCGCTCGACCTCGCGCTTTGTCACCGAGCGCGGGAACTCCTCCGCGAAGGCGATGAAGCGCGGGATCTTGAAGGCGGACATCCGCCCCTCGCACCAGCGCACGATGGCGGCGGGGTCGATGGCGGCGCCGGGCTCGGCGATGACGAACGCCTTCACCTCCTCCTCGCCCTTCTCGGCCGGGACGCCGACCACCACCACCTCGCGCACGCCGGGATAGCGGCTCAGCACGCTCTCGACCTCGTAGGCCGAGATGTTCTCGCCGCGCCGGCGCAGCCAGTGCGCCTGCCGCCCGGTGAAGAACAGGTAGCCGTCCCCGTCCAGGTACCCGAGGTCGCCGGTGTGCAGCCAGAGGTTCGTCGTGCACTCCGCCGTGCGCCGCGGGTCGTTGAAGTAGCCGGACATGAAGATGTGCGGGTGGCACGGCCGCATGCAGATCTGCCCGACCGAACCGGGCGGCAGCGGCACGTCGTCCTCGTCGAGGATGGCGACCTCCGCCCAGCCCCACGCCTTGCCGTTCGCCCAGGGCTTCGGCGAGCCGAGCGGGTTGTTGACGATCAGCACGCCCCCGGTCTCGGTCAGCGAGTAGACGTTGAGGAAGGGGATGCCGAAGCGCGCGACGAAGCGCTCGGCAATGCTCGCCGGGATCTGGTTGACGACGCCCAGCGCCACGCGCACGCGGTGGTCGCGGTCGTGCGGGCTCTCGGGCTGCTCGGCCAGCAGCGTCACCATGGTGCCGATGGGGTCGATGATGGTGGCGCCGGTCTCGCGCACCCGCGGCCAGAAGTTGCCGGCGCTGAAGCGGCGCTCCACCACCGTCGGGATGTCCGCCACCATCGGCCCCATGACGCCCAGCATCAGCCCGCCGACGTGGAACAGCGTCAGCACTGAGAGGACGAGGTCGTCGGGGCGCGTTTCGTACGCCTCGACGAAGCGCAGCCCGGCGGCGATCCAGGCGAACTGCGGCAGCAGCGCCCCCTTGGGCAGCCCGGTGGTGCCGCCGGTGTAGATGATCACCGCCGGATCGCCGGCCGCCACCGCCACCTCCGGGCAGGCGCCGCCCGGCTCCAGCAGGTCCGAGAACGGCCGGTGCCGGCCGGCGGCGCCGACCACGTGGATGCGCAGGTCCGGGATGGCGTCGGCAACGGCGTCCACCCGCCCCACCAGCTCGTCGCTGACCACCAGCACGCGTGGCGCGGCGTTCCCCAGCGTGTAGGCGAGGTCGTCGCCGATCAGGCCGGCGTTCAGCGGCACCCAGATCGCGCCCAGCCGGCTGGCGGCGATCCAGGTCAGCAGGTGCTCGGGCGCGTTGTGCAGGAAGCAGGCGACGCGGTCGCCCTTGCCGACGCCCAGCCGGTGCAGGTTGGCGGCCACCGCCGCGGATTGCTCGTCCAGCTCGCGGTAGCTCATCGCCCGCCGGTCGACGGTCAGCCGCACCGCGTCGCCGTGCTGGCGGGCGCGGGCGGCGACGAGGTCGTGGACGGTCTCCCACGCGACCGGCTCGCCCTTGATGCGGATGGTGCCCATCCCCGGCCTCACTCCGGCAGGATCCGGCGGCGCTGCAGTTCCTGCAGGAGGTCGATGAACATCTCCTCCGTGTCCACGCACTCGTGGAAGCCGAACTTGCGCGCCTTGATGGTGCTCATGTGATGGGGGTTGGGGCGCTGGCCGTAGCCGAACAGGAAGTCGGCGAACTGCCAGGATGGCACCAGCTCGTCGTAGCGGTAGGGCTTGAGGCCGTGCTTGGCGACAACGCGGTCCCAGATCGGCGCGTTCTGCGGCATCACGCGGGCCAGCGAAAAGGGATGCGGCGCCTCCAGCTCCATGTTGAACAGCTGGGCGACCTTCGGCCAGACGTTCTCCCAGACGTAGACGTCGCCGTTGGCGATGTTGAAGACCTGATTGCCGCACTGCTCGTTGGTGCCGACCCACTCGGCCGCCTTGGCGATCAGGCGGGCGTCGGTCGCCTCGCCGATGCGCGACGCGCCGCCGGGGAAGCGCAGCGGCAGCCCGTACTCGCGCGACACCGCGGCGAACACACCGATGGCGGTGATGATGTTGAGCGGGCTGCCGACCGCGAGGCCGCAGACGATCTGCGGGCGCAGCACGCTCCAGGTCCA
This sequence comes from Azospirillum sp., assembly GCF_050789165.1. Taxonomy (NCBI): domain Bacteria; kingdom Pseudomonadati; phylum Pseudomonadota; class Alphaproteobacteria; order Rhodospirillales; family Azospirillaceae; genus Azospirillum; species Azospirillum sp. The sequence continues at coordinate 50,172 of NZ_JBOZRT010000082.1, read as the reverse complement.
CTCCTTGCCCTGCTGGCGCGCCTCGATCCAGTCCTGCTGATCGTAGTAGAAGTTGGGCCGCATGTAGCGCTTGTCGCTCTCGCGCGCCGGCTGGCGGAACGGCCCGAGATGGCCGCCGTACGCCTTGGTCCCCTGCAGCAGCGTGACGTGGCGCAGGTTCGGCGAGACCGGCTCGACGTTCTCCACCACGTTCTTCAGCATGGCGAGGTTGGTCTCGACGTGCTCCTGCTCGGACCAGCCCTTGGTGACGTCCGCCTTCTCGTAGACGGCGGTGTAGACGACGTGGGTGACGCCCTGCACCTCGCGCAGCTTGCGGCAGTCGTCGGCGCTGCGCAGGTCCACCGACAGCCAGTCGGCGCGGGTCTCGAAGTCGGGGGCGCGGCGCGACACGCCGCAGACGTCCCAGTCCGGCAGGGCCTCGAAATGCTCCAGCATCGGGCGGCCGACGGTGCCCAGCGCCCCGACGATCAGAATCTTGTTGCGAGCCATGGACGACGTTCCTTCGCGTCAGAAGAGGGTCATGAGGTACTGGCGGTCGCCCAGCGGTCCGGGCGGCCCGTCGTAGATCTTGCGGCCGGTGCGCAGCACGGTGACGCTCTGCGCGATGGGCAGCGCGTGGGTCACGTTCTGCTCGACCATGAGGACGGCCATGCGCAGCGCCCGGTTGACCTCGGCGATCGCCTCCATCACCCGCTGCACGAGGTTGGGGGCGAGGCCGATGGACGGCTCGTCGAGGATCATCACGTCGGGCCGGTGCATCAGCGCCATGCCCATCGCCAGCATCTGCTGCTGCCCGCCGGACATGGTCCCGGCGATCTGCGTGGAGCGCTGGCGCAGGATGGGGAACAGGTCGAACACCGCCTCCAGGGTGGCGGGCACGGCGGCGGCGTCCTCCATGCTGTAGGCGCCCAGCTCCAGGTTCTCGCGCACGGTCAGGCTGCGGAAGATGCCGTGCCCCTGCGGCACCAGGGCGATGCCGGCGCGGACGTTCTCGGCGCAGCGCCGGCGGGTGATGTCGGCGCCGCGGTAGCGGACGGCGCCCCCCGTCGGCCGGATCAGCCCGAAGATCGAGCGCACCAGCGTCGTCTTGCCCGCCCCGTTGTGGCCGAGGATGACGCGGATCTCGCCGGGGCGCAGGGACAGGTCGACGCCGTGGACGACCGAGCGCTTGCCGTACCCCGCGCTGAGTTCGGAGACGTCGAGGAGGGTGTCGATATCGGTGCTCATCCGAAATACCTCTCGGCCAGGTCGCGGTCGCGCATCAGGTCGTCGGGCGGCCCCTTGGTCAGCACCCGGCCCTCGTCGAGGAAGACGATCTCGTCGCAGACCTCGCGGATGACATCCAGGTTGTGCTCGATGATGCAGATGGCCTTGTTGGTCTTCGCCAGCTCGCGGATCACCCGGCAGATCTGCTCGACCGTGAAGGTGTCCAGGCCGGAGAGCGGCTCGTCGAGCAGCAGCACCTCCGCCTCCGTCGCGAGCAGCCGCGCGATGACCAACAGCTTCTCCTCGGCGTAGGAGAGGTTGGCCGCCGTCTCGTCGGCCTTGCCGCCCAAGCCGACGAAGGCGGCGATCTCCAGCGCGCGGCGCAGGTTCTCCTGCTCGGCGCGGCGCACCAGCCAGGGCCGGAAGTAGACGTTGAACAGGTTCTCGCCGGGCTGGTTGGGCAGCGAGACCATCAGGTTCTCGACGACGCTGAGCCGGGTGAACAGCTTCAGGTCCTGGAAGGAGCGCGCCATGCCGGCGCGCACGATCTCGTGCGGCTTCAGCCGGGCGACGTCGCGGCCGCGGAACAGGATGGAGCCGCCGCTCGGCCGCAGGAAGCCGGAGATCAGGTTGAAGGCGGTCGTCTTGCCGGCGCCGTTCGGGCCGATCAGCCCGATGATGGTGCCGCGCCGCAGTTCCAGGTTCAGCTCACGCACTGCGGTGATGCCGCCGAAGTTCTTCGACAGGTCGCGCCCGGCCACCACCACCTCGCCGGCCGGGCCGGCGGCGGTGGTCAGCGCCGCGTCGTTGGCGACGCGGCGGGGCGCCGGGGCCACCTCGACCGGCGCCTGGAAGCCGGTCTCGGCGAACAGGCCCTGCGGCCGCACGCGCAGGATCAGGATGAGGATCAGGCCGTAGATCACCTGCCGCACCATGTCGGCGATGTCGGTCGGCAGATGCACGAACTTCAGCAGCTCCGGCAGGATCACCAGGATCGCCGCACCGGCCAGCGAGCCCCACAGGTTCCCCATGCCGCCGAGGATCACCATGGCGAGGATGAGGATGGTCTCCTCGATGGTGAAGGATTCCGGGCTGACGAAGGTGATGTAGTGGGCGACCAGCGCGCCGGCGACCGCCGCCAGCCCGGCCGACATGGCGAACACGGTCAGCTTCATGGCCGGCAGGTTCTTGCCGATGGCCTGCGCCGCCGCCTCGTTCTCGCGCATGGCGCGCAGCGCCCGGCCGAAGGGCGAGGCGCCCATGCGCCGCGCGATCAGCACGCAGACCACCGCCGCCGCCGCCGCCAGCGGCAGGAAGCGCGCGGGGTTGTTGAGCACGTACCCGAACAGCTCGACCGGCGGGATCCCGCTGATGCCGTCCGGCCCGCCGGTCAGCGGCTTGGTGTTCAGCAGGAAGTCCACCATGATCGCCTGCAGGGCGAGCGTGATGACCACCAGGTAGTGGCTCCCCACCCGCATCGCCGGGAAGGCGACCAGGATGCCGATGGCCGCGGTGACGGCCGCGCCGGCGATGATGGTGAACGGGAAGCCGATTCCGAACTTGGTGCCGAGGATGGCGCAGACGTAGGCGCCGGCCGCGTAGAAGGTCGCGTGCGCCAGCGCGAAGATGCCGCCGTAGCCGATCAGCAGGTTGAACGAGGTCGCCAGGATGCTGTAGAGGCACACCATGACGAGGACGTGCGAGACGTATTCCATGTCCGTCGCCTCCCTCAGCCCTGCCGCACGATGCCGGAGGGCCGCGCCAGCAGGAAACCGAACAGCACCACGAAGACGATGGTGTTCTGCCATTCCGTCGGGATCTGCCACATCCCCAGGCTCTGCACCGCGCTGAGCAGCAGCGCGCCGAGCACGGCGCCGCGCAGCGACCCGACGCCGCCGACGATCACCGCCACGAAGGCGATGAAGACGGCGCCGAAGCCCATGTTCGGGTTGAGCCCGTCGCGCAGCAGGATCAGCGCCCCGGCCACCGCCGACACCGCCGAGCCCAGCGCGAAGACGATGATCGACAGCCGCGTGGTGTCGATGCCGATCACCGTCGCCATCTCCCGGCTGTCGGCCATGCCGCGGATCGCCTTGCCGTAGCGGCTGGCGCGCAGGAACAGCGCGATCCCGCATCCCACCAGCAGCGCCGCCGCGACCTGGACGAGCTGCACCGTGGTGAAGAAGGCGTCGCCGACGAAGTAGATGTCGTACGGCACGCTGTCGATGGTCTTCACGCCCGTCCCGAAGACGATGCCGATCAGGTTCTTGACGACGATGAACAGGCCGAGCGACGCGACCAGCACCACGAAGGCCGGGCTCTGCTTGATCTCGAACGGCCGGTAGACGAGGAGGTAGCTGAGCACCCCCAGCACCGCCGTCGCGGCGACGCCGAGCAGCACCGCCAGCCAGAACGGCAGGCCGGCCAGCGCGGCCAGCGCCCAGATGATGTAAGCCCCGGCCGCGTAGACCGGCCCGTAGGCGAAGTGCACCACGCCGGTCGTGCCGAAGATCAACGCGAACCCCATCGCCAGCAGGGCGAAATGGGCGCCGTTGAAGATGCCGTTCAAGGCCAGCTGGATGAGCAGATCCATGGGAAAACTCCCTGCGCGCGCCCACACCGCGTTGCTGCGGCGCGGGCGCGGCCTGTGGCGACGCTCAGTTCGTCGCCGTGAACTTCACGAACTGCGGCTTGCCGTCCTGGACGCGGAAGACCGCCACCGGCTTCTGCGCCACGCCGTTCTTCCGGAAGACCATGGTCTTGCCGTAGACGCTGTCGAAGGTCGGGTTGTCCCACAGCGCCTGCACCAGCCGCTCGCCGGTGTAGTAGTCGCCACCCTTGGCCTTCGCCCGCCGGATCATCTCGGCGATGACGTAGACGCCCTCGTAGTAGTTGGCGGCGTAGAAGTCCGGCTCGCTGTTGTATTTCGCCTTGTAGGCCTCGTAGAAGCGCTTGGACCAGGGGTTCTCCTCGGTCGGCGCGAAGTAGTCGGTGACGACCTCGACGCCGTCGGCGTACTTGCCGGCGACCTTGCTGTCCTCGGATGTCCACTCCATGGAGTAGATCGGCTGCTGCATGCCCAGTTCGCGGATGCGCTTCACCGCGAGGCCCGCCTGCGGCGTGGTCGGCCAGTTGGCGATGGCGTCGGGCTTGGCGGCGCGCAGCTTGGCGACCTGGGTGTCGATGTTCGCGGCGTCCGCCTGGAACTGCTCGGCCGCGACCATCTTGAGGCCGGCGCCCTCCGCGGCCTTGCTGGTGGCGGCGATGGTGCTGTCGCCGAACTCCGACTTGATGGCGATCTGGGCGATGCTCTTGGCGCCCTGCTCGGCGGCGCGGTGGACGATGCCGCCCGCGAGGTCCGAGGCCATGGAGCGGATGTTGAACATGTAGGGCGACGCGCCGACGGTGTTGGCGCTGACGCCGCCGCCGTTCAGCATGAAGATCTTCTTCTGGTCGCCGATCGGCATGATGGCGAAGGTGACCGTCGAGAAGGACGGCAGCACCGCCTGCACCCCCTCCACGTCCACCAGCCGGTTCATCGCCGCCACGGCGGCCTGGGCGCTGCCGCTCTTGTGGTCTTCGACGATCAACTGCAGCGGCTTGCCGTCGATGCCGCCCTTGGCGTTGATCTCGTCCACCGCGAGCTGCGCGCCCGAGCTCATCACCTTGCCGTAGTGCGGCGAGGCGCCGGTCATCGCGAAGATGCCGCCGATCTTGTAGACCTCGGGTTCCGCGGCCGAGGCGCCGGACACGCCGAGCGCGCCGACCGCCGCACCGAGGACCAGCATCGCAACCGTGTGCTTCCTGGACATCGTCTCCTCCTCCTTGTGTCGCCGTTTCAGCGTGGGCCGTTGTCCGGCCTCTCCCTGTGGTCCCGTCGGCGCCCGCCCTAGGGGCGCGCGAACGGCATCTCCGCCAGCAGGCGCCGTGCGGACGGCGCCTCGTGGTTCTCGAGCAGCAGCGGGCCGAGCCGCGCCATGCGGTCGGCCATGGAGTCCGGCAGCGCCATGCGCCGGATCCGGCGTCCCATGACCAGGGCGTCGATGCGCTCCCGGTAGTGTGCGATCCGCTCCGCCGCGCGGCCGGCGAAGCCGTCCGCCGGCAGCACCTCGGTGACGAAGCCGAGGGCATGGGCCTCCGCCGCGCTCAGGATCCGCCCGCCGATGCAGAGCTGGAACGCCATGGCGTTCGACACGCGCTCGACGATGGCGCCGTGCACGAAGGCCGGGTAGAGCCCGAAGCGCATCTCCGGGAAGCCGAAGGACAGGTCGTCGGCGGCCAGCACGACGTCGCTCAGGCTGGCGACGATGCAGCCGGCGCCGAGCGTGCGCCCGTGCACGGCGCAGACCACCGGCACCGCCGAGCCGTGCAGCGCCACGATGAGCGCGCGCAGCGCCTCCTCCTGCTCGGCGAACGCGTCCCCGCCCTGCCGCATCTCGGCGAGGTCGCCGCCGGCGCAGAAGCCGCGCTCCCCGACCCCGTCGATGACCGCCAGCGCGACGCCGTCGCCCGGCGCCGCCGTGATGGCGGCGCTCAGCGCCCGCATCATGGCGGTGTTGAGGGCGTTCATCTTCTCCGGACGGCTCAGCGTCAGGCGGCGCAGGCCGCCCTCGTCGCGGATGCGGACAGCGTCGGTCATGGCGCGGTCCCCCCGGCGGGGGTGACGCGGCCGACGATCACCGGCTCGTCGTTCTGGTTGCGCACCCAGACCTCGAAGCCGTCGCCGTCGCGGGCGCCGCCCGCGGTGACCACGTCGTCCTCGCGGACCGGCCGCACGAAGCGCACGTCGAGCACGGCGCCGGACGCCGCCTCGTCCCCCAGGCTCGCCCGCAGGGACTGCCAGACGAGGTTCAGCGACAGCATGCCGTGCGCGATGACGCCGCCCATGGCGGTCTGCCGCGCGAACTCCGGGTCCACGTGGATCGGGTTGAAGTCGTTGGTGATCTCCGCGTAGAGGCGGATCGCCGCGCGGTCGACCCGCTTCGAGACGGTCTTCAGGGCGTCGGTCACGGTCCCCTCCCTCACGCCGCCCACAGGATGGTCATCCGCCCGCGGAAGCGCGGCGTACCGTCCTCGCCGATGGTGTCGGTGGCGAGGTGGACCCAGCGGCGGTCGCGCTTGACCTCCTTGTCCCGGATGGCGACCGCGGTCACCAGCCGCTCGCCGACGCGCGGCCGCTCGACGATCTCGAAGCGCTGCGCGCCGTGCACGTTGCCGGGCGGGCGCGGCGCCACCACGTCGGCGTAGGCGCGCATGGCGACGACGGCGACCATGCCGGCCGGCATCCGCCCGCCCATCCGCCCGTCATCCCGGTCCTCCGGGAACAGGCGCAGCCAGGCGTTCACGAGGTCCTCGCTCAGGGTCAGGTCGCGCGAACCCAGCGTCGTCGCCACCGGCAGGCTGTCGAAACTGTACATGCGTTCACTCCTGTGGCCGCACCTGCGGCAGGGCGCCGCCGTCGGCGAGCGGTTCGAAGACGACCCCGACGCGCTGGCCGATCGCCACGGATTCGGGCGGGCAGTCGCGCAGGTTGGCCATCAGCCGGAACCCCTCGTCGAAATCGACGAGCGCGATGATGTAGGGAACGTCGCCCTTGAAGGCGGGCGTCGGCGCGCGGAACACCACGGTGTGGCTGTGCACCGTGCCCCGCCCGGCGGAGCGCTCCACCGCCGGCCCCGAAGCGCGGCAGCGGGTGCAGAAGGGGCGCAGCGGGAACTGCACGTGCCCGCACGCGGCGCAGCGCTGGTAGCGCAGCTCGCCCGCCGCGCAGCCCTCCCAGTAGGGGCGGCTGTCGGCGGTGACGCGCGGCAGCGGCTTGGTGTCGCCGGCCATGGCTCAGGCCCTCCCCAGGACGAGCGAGCAGTGGGCGGACAGGACGCCGCCGTCGCCGTGCACGAAGGCCACCTCGGCGTCCTTCACCTGCCGCGCCTCGGCCTCGCCGCGCAGCTGGCGGACCGCCTCGACGACGTGGAACATGCCGCCCGCGGCGCCGGAGTGAGCGTAGGACAGCAGCCCGCCGTGGGTGTTGCAGGGCAGGATCCCGTCCAGCTCCAGCGCGCCGTCGAGCACCGCCGGCCCGGCCTCCCCCTTCGGGAAGAAGCCGATGGACTCCAGCTCGGCCAGCAGCGTGATGGTGAAGGAGTCGTAGATCTCCGCCACGTCCACGTCGGCCGGCGTCAGCCCGGCCCGCGCGAACGCCTGCGCCGCGGACTGGCGGCAGCCGAAATCGGTCAGCGACGGCATGGCGATGATGTGCTCGTGCGTGTTCATCTGCCCGCTTCCGAGCACCGACACCGGCCGCGACGGCCGGTCCGCCGCCGCGTCGCGGGCGCTCACCACCACCGCGGCGCCGCCGTCGGAGATCAGGCAGCAGTCGAACAGGCGCAGCGGGTCGGCGATCATGCGCGACGCCAGCACCTGATCCAGGCTCAGCGGGTCGCGCGCCTGCGCCTTGGGATGGCGCCGGGCGTGCCCGCGCTGGGTGACGGCGACGGCGGCAAGCTGCTCGGAGGTGACGCCCCACTCGTGCATGTAGCGGCGCGCGACCAGGGCGTAGGCGGCGGGAATCGAGAGGCCATAGGGGCGCTCGTACTCCGGGTGCCCGACCTCGGCCAGGGCGGCGACCGTGCCGTCGCGGCTCAGCCCGCTCAACCGGTTGTCGCCGCAGACCGCGAGCACGTGTCGGCAGACGCCCGCCTCGACCAGCGCGGCAGCCTGCATGACCATCAGGCACGCGGTGGCGCCGCCGGCCTGGAGCGCCACGCTGTAGGACGGGGCGATGCCGAAGTACTCGTTGAAGACCGAGGACAGCATCAGGTGCGGTTCGCTGATGGAATAGGCGCAGAGCACGCCGTCGATCTCGGACGGCGCCACGCCGGCGTCGGCGAGCGCCGCCGCCGCCGCCTCGGCGTGCAGCCCCATGACGCTGCTGCCCTCCACGCGCCCGACGGCGGTGTCCGCCACGCCGGTGATCATGGCGTTCCTCATGGCCGCCCCCGCCGCGGGTCCCGGCCGCCGTGTTCAGAGATGCCCATGGGTGGCCTGCGCCTCCTCGTGATGACGCGATTGCAGCGACCGTCCGCGCGCCGACGTTCCGGAGAGCGTGGCGCCGAGCCGACGGGTGGTGGCGCACAGCTCCGCACCGATGGACGCGACGGTGTCGCCGCCGCACTGCGCGGTCAGGCCGATGGCCGAGAGGGCGAGATAGGGATAGCCGTCGGCGTCCAGCACGACGCTCGACACCGTGGTGATGCCGCGCTCGAAGCCGTCGCGGTCCACGGCGAAGCCGGTCTCGCGGACCTCCGCCACCTCCTTCAGGAACTGCTCGAAGGCGACGGGGTGATCCTGGCGGATCTCCGCGTACTGGCGCCTCAGCTCGTCTTCCGACAGGCCGGAGTACGCCGCCATGCAGCGCCCCAGCGCACCGACCAGCAACGGCAGCCGATGCCCGACGCGCATGTGGATCTGGATGGTCGAGGGCGCCTGGGCCCGGTCCACCAGCACGACGCGCGTGTCGCTCACGCGCAGCCACGCGGTCATCGACACCCGCCATGCCGCGGCGAGGCGCTCCAGCTCCGGATGGACCTGACGCAGCGACCCGACCTGTTCCAGGGCGTTGCCGGCCAGCTCGATCATCCCGAGGCCGAGCCGGTACGTCTTGCCGGCTTCGTCGAAGTGCACCAGCCGCTCGGCGACCAGCGTCTTCAGGACGTTGAAGCAGGTGCTCGGATTCAGGTTCAGGCTGCGCGCAACCTGGGCGCCCGGCACCGCGGAGCCCTGCGCACCCAAATACCGCAAAATCGCCAGAGCGCTCAGCACCGCCCCGACCGGCTTTCCGGCCGGCATCCGCTCGGCGCTCGTCTTTCCTCCCGTGCGCGGCATCTTCACCGCCTCATTCTCTATGGAGAATAGTATTCTCTCATAGAAATAATCGCCCGCGGCGGACTTTGCTGTCAACACGGATTGCTTTTGCAGCACGCTATCTTTCGACATACCCCGGTGTGTCGAGGCTCCGGCGGACGGAGCCGCGCGTCACAGCACCTCGTAGACGTCGTACGTGGTCGCGCCGCCGCCGAGGCTGCCGATGCCGATGAACAGCATCCCGTTCAGCCACTGGTAGGCGTCCGCGCCGGTTTCGAAGACCGGCGCAACGCGCAGGTAGACGCTGCCGGGCTCGACCGGCTCGCCGGCGCGGAGGCGCGCCTGCGCGTCGGCGGACGCCCGGAAGAAGCCGCCGTAGGTCATCAGGATCTTGGCGGAGTCGTGCGTTTCCAGAACGCAGCGGACGTCGAGCCGCAGGGAGCCGTCGCTGCCGATCAGGTAGGCATCGCTGCCGCCGGGCAGGACCGTGCCGCGCAGCCGGTCGCCCGCGAAGTCGCCCCCGGCGATGGGCGCCACCCGGCGCTTGCCCCACAGCCCGCCTCCGACCGATTGCAGCGGCATCAGGTCGAAGCGGATGCGGAACAGGGGCCTGAACGTCGGTTCCATGGCTATGGGTCTCCGGATGGACGGCGCAACGACGACCGCCCGAGGCCGTTCAGCTCCTTTTCGCGGCGCGCCAGCCACCATCCGGCCTGTTCCGGCCAGGCACCGAACCCGCCGTTGCCGTCGAAGGCCAGCCGCGCGTGCAGCGGCCAGTTCGGGTTGAAGAGAGCCTCGCGGGCGATGGCGACGATGTCCGCCTGACCGTCGCGGATCACCGCGTCGGCTTGCTCCGGGTCGAGGATCAGGCCGACCGCCATGGTCGGAACGCCGGTGTCACGCCGGATCCGCTCGGCGAAGGGAATCTGAAAGCCCAGCGGCCGCTGGACGCGCGCCGCGGTGGCGGGACCGGTGAGCCCGCCCGACGAGCAGTCCACCACATCGACGCCCGACGCCTTCAGCTCGTGCGCGAAGGCGACGCTGTCCTCGATGCTCACGCCGCCGTCGATGCCGTCGACCGCGGAAATGCGGACGAACACCGGACGGTCGGCGGGCCACTCCTCCCGAACGATACGGACGACCTCCAGCGGGAAGCGCATCCGCCGCTCGCGGTCGCCGCCGTAAGCGTCGGTGCGCGTGTTGGCGAGCGGCGACAGGAACTGGTGCAGCAGGTAGCCGTGCCCGGCGTGCACCTCGACGATCTCGAAGCCGGCGGCCAGCGCCCGCCGCGCCGCCTGCCGCCACGCGTCGCGCAGCGCGTCCAGGCCAGCGGCGTCCAGCTCCGCCGGGGCCGGCCAGTCGGCCTGGACCGGAAGCGCGCTCGGCGCCACGGTGGGCCAGGGCGGCTCGCCGGCGCCGTTCAGCGGAGCCGAGCCCTCCCAGGGGCGCTGCACGCTGCCCTTCCGGCCGGCGTGGCCGAGCTGGATGGCCGGAACGCTGCCGTGCGCGCGCAGGAAGTCGGCGATGCGCCGCAGCGGCGGCACCTGGGCGTCGTTCCACAGGCCGACGTCGCCGTGCGTGATGCGCCCCTCCGGCGTCACCGCCGTCGCCTCGACGAAGACCAGCCCCGCACCGCCGAGCGCGAAGCGCGCCAGATGCGCGAAGTGCCAGTCGTTCGCCACCCCGTCCTGCGCCGAGTACTGGCACATCGGCGCGACGGCGACGCGGTTGGGAAGCGTCGTGCCGCGCAGCCGAAGCGGGGAGAACAGCGCCGCCGTCACCACGCCAGCTCCAGGATCTCGTGCACGTCCGCCTCGCCGGTCACCGGCCGCGGGTTGCTGCGCACCATCATGTTCTGCATGGCGCCGCGGGCGATGGCGTCGAAATGCTCCCGCTGCACGCCCACGTCGCGCAGGCTGGCCGGCTGCCCGAGGTCGCGGACCAGATCGGCCACCGCCTGCGCCGCGTCGCCGTCGGAGCGCCCGAGCGCCTCCGCCACCAGCGCCTGCCGGTCGGCGTTCACCGCGCGGTTCCAGCGCAGCACGCTCGGCAGCATGACGCAGGAGGTGTGGCCGTGCGGCACGCCGGCGACCGCACCCAGCTGGTGGCCGATGCCATGGCTGGCCCCCCACTCGACCCGCCCGAGCCCGGTGGAGGCGAGCCACACGCCGAGCTGCGTTTCCAGCCGCGCGTCCAGGTCGCCGGGGTTGGCCCGGTTGGCGCGCAGCGAGCGCGAGAGCATGCGCAGCGCGTGCAGGCAGGTGGCGTCGGTGAAGGGCTGCGGCCGGCGCGAGCAGATGGTCTCCACCGCGTGGTCGATGGCGCGGATGCCGGTGGACGCCCACAGCCAGTCCGGCGTGTGCACCGTCGCGGCGGGGTCGAGGATGACCACCTGCCCGCCGATGTAGCGCCCGGTGTAGAGGTCCTTCACCTTGCGCGCCGGGTCGGTGGCGCCGCCGAGCTGGGAGAACTCCGCGCCCGACAGCGTGGTCGGCACGATGATCTGGCGCAGCGGCGGGTCCTTGACCGCCGGCACGATGCGGTTGCCGGCCTCGTCCACCCGGATGCGCAGGGCGTCGAAGCCCGCTTCGTCGGTGACCCCCTCGGCGAGGCAGACCAGCATCACCTTCACCGTGTCCATCGGCGTGCCGCCGCCCACGGTGACGATCAGGTCCGGCGCCTCGCGCCGCACCACCTCGGCCAGCGCCAGGACGGAGGCGCGCGGCACGTGCTCGACGCAGTCGTCGAAGACGCCGATGCAGCGGCTCCCCAGCGCGGCGCGGATGCCCGGCACCACGTCGGTGCGCCGGCTCAGCGTCCTGCTGGCGACGATCAGCAGCCGGCTCTTGCCGAGCTTGTCCGCCGTCTCCACCACCGCCTCGGCCGCCGGGCGGCCGTAGATCACCCGGTCCTGCGCCAGGAACTCGTAGACGCCCGACTGCATGCGCGTGCCCTCCTAGTTGCCGAGATACGCCGCCGAAAGCGACGGGTCGGATGCCAGCGCCGCCGCCGGCCCCTGCTGCACCACCGCGCCGCGCCGCAGGACGTAGCCGTGGTGCGCGACGCGCAGCGCCAGGGCCGCCACCTGCTCGCACAGGATGATGGTGGTCCGCCGCTCGCGGCAGACGGCCTCGATGAAGCCGAAGATCTGCTGGACGATCACCGGGGCGAGGCCGAGCGACGGCTCGTCGAGCAGGAGGTAGCGCGGCTCGTGGATCAGCGCCGCCGACAGGATCACCATCTGCTGCTGGCCGCCCGACAGCATGCCGGCCGGCGTGTGCCGCCGCGTGGTGAGCATCGGGAAGGTCTCGTACGCCCGGTCGGCGACGGCGCGGAAGCTGCCGCCCTTGCTGCGGAAGTCCCAGGCGACCCTCAGGTTCTCCTCCACCGTCATGCGGTGGAACAGCCGCCGCCCCTCCAGCGCGTGCGAGAGGCCACGGCGGGCGCGCTCGTGCGCCGGCAGTCGGGTGATGTCCTCGCCGTCCAGCTTCACGCTGCCGCCGGCCGCCGGCACCAGGCCGGAGATCGCCTTCATCAGCGACGATTTGCCGGCGCCGTTGGCGCCGAGGATGGCCGTGATGGTGCCGGCCTCCGCCGTCAGGTCGATGCCGCGCACCGCGGTGATCGGACCGTAGCGGACGTCCAGGCCGCTGACCTCAAGCATTGACCGCCTCCCCCCGGTTTTCCTCGCCGCCCAGATAGGCCGCGACCACGGCCGGGTCGCGGTACATGCCGGCCATCCCCCCCTCGTAGATCACCTTGCCGCTGTCGAGCACGACCACCGTGTCGACCAGGTCGTCGAGGAAGTCCATGTGATGCTCGATCAGGATGACGCCGACGCCCTGCGCCTTGAGGTGACGGATCAGGCGCCCGAGCCGCTCCAGCTCGACCTCCGACAGGCCGGCCGCCGGCTCGTCCAGCATGACGAGGCGCGGGCGGGCGACGATGACGCGCGACAGCTCGGTCATGCGCTGGTCGCCGTAGGGCAGGTCCCGCACCGGCGTGTCGGCGATCGGCTCCAGGCCGGCCATGGCGATCACCCGGTCGACCTCGCCCAACATGCGCGCCTCCTCGGCCAGGGCGCCGGGCAGCGCCAGGGCCGCCGCCGCCCGGTTCTGCCGGTACAGGCGGTGCGCGCCGAGCAGGACGTTCTCGCGCACGGTGAAGGACGGCACCAGCCGCGGGTCCTGGAAGGTGCGCAGCACGCCGCGCCGGGCGACCTTGTGGTCGGGCAGCCCGGCGATGCTCTGCCCCTCGAACAGGACGCGTCCGCCGTCCGGGCGGTAGATGCCGCTGATGATGTTGACCAGCGTGCTCTTGCCCGACCCGTTCGGCCCGACGAGGCCGAGGATCTGGCCCGCCTTCAGCTCGATGCCGGCGTGGTCGAGCGCGCGCAGGCCCTGGAAGTTGATCGTCACCCCCTCGGCGCGCAGCAGCGGTCCCTGCCAGGCCTGCGGCGCCACGACCGAGGTCGGCGCGTCCGGCGCGGGGGCCGTCGGCGCCACCGCCTTGATGAAGCGGGTGCGCGGCAGCAGCAGGCCGGCCAGCCCGCGCGGCAGCAGCACGAAGGACAGCAGCAGGATCAGGCCGTAGACCATGAACTGGTACTCGGCGAAGAACTGCAGCTTCTCCGGCAGGTAGGTGAAGACGATGGCGCCCAGCACCGGCCCGGACAGCGTGCCCAGGCCGCCGACCACCGCCATCACCAGCACCTCGACCGAGCGGTGCAGGCTGAACGTCTCCGGTCCCAGGTAGCCGACGAGGTGCGCGTAGAAGCCCCCCGCCAGCCCGGCCAGCGCGGCGCTCAGCGTGTAGGCGTCGCGCTTGGTGGCGGCGCGCGGCACGCCGATGCTGCCGGCGGCGATCTCGCTGACGTGGATGGCGAAGAAGCTGCGCCCGAAGGTGCTGGTGATGAAGTTGCGCAGCAGCCAGACCACCAGCGCCACCACCACCAGCATGAACTGGAAGTAACCGACCGCGTCGAGCTTGAGACCGAACAGGCTGAGGTTGCGCAGCGTCGGCGACGGCACGGCGCTCAGGCCGACCACGCCGCCGGTCAGCGACGTCCACTCGCGCACGACCTCGTAGAAGATCATGCCGAAGCCGAGCGTCATCATGGCGAGGTAGAACTCGCGCACCCGCCCCGCGGCGAAGGACAGCAGCCAGCCGCTGGCCGCCCCCAGCAGGGAGGCCGCAAGCAGCGAGACCGGCAGCGGCAGGCCGAGGTTCTTCATCAGCAGCGCCGAGGCGTAGGCGCCCATGCCGAGGAAGCCGGCGTGGCCCAGCGAGATCTGCCCGGCGACGCCGGTCAGCAGGTTGATGCTCTGCGCCAGCAGCACGTTGACCAGCACGAACGACCAGATCTGCACGGTCGATGAGCTGACGAAGAAGGCCGCCACGCCGAGCGCCAGGACCAGCGCCGCGACCGCCAGCGGATGGGTGAGGGTCGAGAAAAGCGTTCGCATCGCGCGCTACACCTTCGTGAATTCCTTGCGGCCGAACAGGCCTTGCGGGCGCACGGCGAGGATCGCCATCAGGATGGCGAAGGCCATCGCGTGCTCGGCCGCGGTGGAGACGTAGCCGCCGACCAGCTTCTCGATGACGCCCAGCGAGATGCCGCCGACCAGCGCGCCCAGCGTGTTGCCCATGCCGCCGAACACCGCGGCGACGAAGCCGAGCACCATCAGGTTGAAGCCGAAGGACGGATCGACGGTGCCGGTGATCTGGGCCACCATCACGCCGGCGATGCCGGCGAGAACGCCGCTCGCCACGAACGACAGCACCACCACGCGGCGCACCGGGATGCCGGCCAGCGCCGCGGCGTCGGCGTCGTGCGACACCGCCCGCACCGCCCGTCCCCAGGCCGAGCGGCGCAGGAACAGCTCCATGGCGACCATCAGCGTGAGCGACAGGGCGAGCACCGCGAGGTACTGCGACGACACCTGCACGCCGGCGATGTCGACGAAGTCCAGAGCGTCGAACACCAGCGACGGGAAGGCGATGGCCTGCGAGCCGAAGTAGGTCGACACGAAACCCTGCAGGAACAGGCCGAAGCCCAGCGTCGACACCACCCAGCCCATGCTGTCGCCGGCCTTCAGCAGCGGCCGGATGGCGATCAGCTCGGCGAGGATCATCAGGGCGCCGGCCAGCAGCACCCCGCACAGCAGCGCCATCGCCACCGGCAGCCCGGCGCCGAGCAGCGCCACCGTGGCGACCGACGCCGTCATCAGCAGCGACCCCTGGCCGAAGTTGAGGGTGCGCGTCGTCCAGAAGGTCAGCGACAGCCCCATGGCGATCAGGGCGTACACCGCGCCGACGCAGATTCCGGAGAAGATCAGCTGGAGCAGGAAATGCATGGGGGATCCGTCCTTGCGAGGTTTCCGAGGTGGGCCCCCACCCAACCCTCCCCCACTGCGCGGGGGAGGGCCTCAAGTCCCCTCCCCCGTCGAAGATGGGGGAGGGTCAGGGTGGGGGCCCGATGCGGACCGTCCTCACTCCTTCGCGATCACCAGCTTCGTCTTGTCGCCGGCCTTGGCGTACTCGAACATCGCCACGTCTTCCGGCGAGATGGCGTGGTGCTTGGCGGGCGAGAACGAGTACACCGCGTTCACCCCGCGCAGGCCCTGGATGCCCTCGATGGCCGTGGCGATGGCCTTGGGATCGGTGGACTTGGCGCGGCTGATGCCTTCGAACAGCACCATGGCGGCGTCGTAGGCGTTGGTCACCGACAGCGACATGAAGATCTGCGGGCGCTCGGGGTCGTTGCCCCACCAGCGGTCGGTGCCGTGCTTGGCCTTGTAGGCGGCGGCGAACTCCTGAGCGGCCGGGTTCAGCGTCTCCTCGCCGAACACCGCGACCATCGAGCCCTTGGTGCCGACCACCAGGTCGCCCGCGCCCTCCTGATAGGGGATCGACAGCGCGCCGTTGGAGGCGACCAGCGGCACGGAATAGTTCAGCCGCGCCATGGTGCGGCGGATCACCGCCAGGTCGGCGCCGAGGCCGACGCACACCACCACGTCGGCGCCGGCGCGCTGCAGGCGGGCGATCTGCGCCGTCATGTCCTGGGAGCGCTGGTTGTAGGTCTCCGTCGCCACCGGCTGGACGCCGCCGGCGGCCTTCAGCTCCTTGGCGATCATCTCGACGCCGGAGACGCCGTAGGCCGTGCTCTCGTGCACGAGGCCGGGCTTCTTGAAACGCTTGGCGACGTAGCGGCCGAGCACCGCCGATTCGACGTCGTTCTGCAACGCGAAGGAGAAGACGTTCGGACGCGGCTTGCCGCCGTCCGGGTAGGTGACGGTGGGCGTCTGCGCCACCGGGTTCATGTACGGGCGCCCGTCGGCGGCGGCCATGTCGATCACCGCCAGCGTCGGGCCGGAGCCGGCCGGGCCGATGATGCCGACGAGGTCCTTGTTGTCGAGCAGGCGGCGCATGTTCTGCACGGCGCGGTCGGGCACCAGCTGGTCGTCGAGCAGCATCGCCAGCTCGATCTTCTTGCCGTTGATGCCGCCCTTCGCGTTCCACTTCTCCATGGCCAGCTCGACGCCGCGGCGGCCGCCCTCGCCGTACTCGTTGTACGGGCCGGTCAGCGCCGAGGTCATGCCGATCTTGATGGTGTCCTGCGCCGCCGCCGGAACGGCCGCCATGGCCGCCAGCGCGGCCACGCCGGCCATCATGCTGACAAGGAACTGCCGTCGCATACTGCGTCCTCCCTGATGCGGGCCGGTCCGTGCCGGCCTCGGTTCCGGATCTGATTTCTGGCTCCGCCGGCCCGCCGTTCGTCCGGGCCGCGGCACGGTCATGAAACATGAACCGTGATTCATTTCTCATTCTCACTGTAGAACCGGCGAACGGAATTAGCAACGGCTGAATTGGGCCGTTCCGCCATTTGCGACGCCTAGGCCATTGGTATGGGTCGGAAGCCTGTTGACGGAAATATGAATCATGGTTCATTGTTCACCAGGATCTGGCGGATGCCGCGGCGATGCGGCTCCGCGCCACGACGACGAGGCCCATCCGTGCACATGCCCGCCGAGCGCGAGACCGACGCGCCGCCCACCGAGACGCTCCTGGCGCTCCACCGCACCATGCAGATGATCCGCGCGACCGAGGCGAGCCTGTCGCGCCTGTTCGCCGACGGCGAGATCCCCGGCTTCATCCACCTCAGCGTCGGGCAGGAGGCGGTGGCGGCCGGCGTGGTGGGGGCGCTGGCGCCGCAGGACACCTTCGCCACCACCCACCGCGGCCACGGCCACGTGCTGGCCCGCGGCGTGGCGCTCGACCGCTTCTTCAAGGAGATCATGGGCCGGGCCGGCGGCATCTGCGGCGGGCGCGGCGGCTCCATGCACGTGGCCGACCTCGGCCTCGGCGTGCTCGGCGCCAACGGCATCGTCGGCGCGGGCCTGCCGCTCGCCACCGGCAGCGCACTGGCGCACAGGATCCGCAAGACCGGCGGCGTGGCGGTCGCCTTCTTCGGCGACGGCGCCATGGCCGAGGGCGCGCTGCACGAGTGCCTGAACATGGCGGCGCTGTGGCAGCTGCCGCTGGTGCTGGTGTGCGAGAACAACGGCTGGTCGGAGTTCTCGCCGACCTCGAGGCAGTTCGCCGGCCGGCTCGACGCGCTGGGCGCCGCCTTCGGCGTGCCGCACCGCGCGGTGGACGGCAACGACGCGCTCGCCGTCGCCACGGCGGCGGCGGAGGTCGTCGCCGCGGCGCGCGACGGCGGCCCGCGCATCCTCGAATGCATCACCACCCGCGTGCACGGCCATTTCGAGGGCGACCCGCAGCGCTACCGCTCCGAGGAGGAGATCGGAACGCTCGCCGAATCCGACCCGCTGCGCCGCTCGGCCGAGCGGCTGCTGGCCGCCGGCGTTTCCACCGAGACGCTCACGTCCATCGCCGACGAGGCGGAGGCCGCCGTGCGCGCCGCCATGGAGGCCGCCCGCGCCGACGCCCTGCCCGACTTCGCCGCGGCGCTCGCCGACGTCTACACCCCCACCACCACCGCGCACGCCGGGACCTGAGCCATGTCGAAGCCGCTTCGCTACGTCCACGCGATCTCCCAGGCGCTCGACGACGCGCTCCGGGACGACCCGTCGGTGATCGTCTTCGGCGAGGACATCGCCGCCGCCGGCGGGCCCTTCAAGGCGACCCGCGGCCTCCTGGAGGCGCACGGGCCGGAACGCGTGCGCGACACGCCGATCTCCGAGGCCTCCATGGTCGGCGCCGCCGTGGGCGCCGCGCTGACCGGCCTGAAGCCGGTGGTCGAGATCATGTTCATGGACTTCGTCACGCTGGCCATGGACGCGGTGGTCAACCAGGCGGCCAAGGCGCGCTTCATGTTCGGCGGGCAGTGCAGCGTGCCGATGGTGCTGCGCACGCCGCACGGCGGCGGCCTCAACGCCGGGCCGCAGCACTCGCAGTGCCTGGAGGCGTGGTTCGCCCACATTCCCGGCCTGCGCGTCGCCTGCCCGGCGACGGTGGCCGACGCCTACACCCTGCTGCGCGCCGCCATCGACGCGCCGGACCCGGTGGTGCTGGTCGAGAACAAGGCGCTGTACGCCCAGCAGGGGACCATCGACAAGGACGCCCCGCGCGAGGTCGGGCGGGCGCGCATCGACCGCCCCGGCCGCGACGCCACCATCGTCACCTACGGCGCCACCCTCTACGCCGCCCGCGCCGCCGCCGACCGGCTGGCCGCCGAGGGGATCGAGGTGGAGATCATCGACCTGCGCTGGATCCAGCCCTGGGACGAGGCGGCGGTCTTCGAGTCGGTCGCCCGCACCCACCGCGTGGTCATCGCGCACGAGGCGGTGCAGGCCTTCGGCGTCGGCGCCGAGATCGCCGCGCGCATCGCCGCCGACGCCTTCGACGACCTGGACGCGCCGGTGCTGCGCGTCGGCGCGCCGTTCATGCCCACACCTTTCGCCAAATCGCTGGAAGCCGCCACCCTGCCCGACGCCGACCGGATCGTCGCGGCCGTGAAAGAGACCCTCGCCTGAGCGCGACGACAGTATCGGGAGGACACGAGACATGACGGACGACAGCCCCATCCTCACGACGCGTGAGGGCCACGTCGGCATCATCACCATCAACCGGCCGAAGACGCTGAACGCGCTGGACATCCCCACGCTGCTGAAGCTGGAGGCGGCACTGGGCGAGCTGGAGGCCGACGACGGCGTGCGCGTCATCGTGGTGACCGGGGCGGGCGACCGCGCCTTCGTCGCCGGCGGCGACATCGCCGACCTCGACAGCCGCCAGGGCCTCGCCCACTACCTGGAGTTCGCGGAGGTGGTGCACCGCTGCTTCCGCCGCTTCGAGGACTGCGACAAGCCGACCATCGCCGCGGTCAACGGCTGGGCGCTCGGCGGCGGGACGGAGCTGCTGCTCTCCCTCGACCTGCGCATCGCCGCCGACACCGCGCGCTTCGGCCTGCCGGAGATCACCCTCGGCCTGTTCCCCGGCGCCGGCGGCACCCAGCGCATCCTGCGCCAGATCCCGCCCTGCCGCGCCAAGGAGATCATCTTCACCGGCGACCAGTTCAGCGCCGACGAGGCGGTGGCCTGGGGCCTCGCCAACCGGGTCGTGCCGAAGGCCGATCTGATGGCCGAGACGATGGCGACCGCCGAGAAGATCGCCGCCAAGTCGCCGCTGATCCTCAAGCTCATCAAGCGCACGCTGCGCCAGGGGCAGGAGATGCCGCTGGGCGCCGCGCTGGCCTACGAGCAGGCGATGATCGGCCTCGTCCTGGACAGCCAGGACGCCCACGAGGGCTGCCGCGCCTTCCTGGAGAAGCGCAAGGCCGCGTTCACGGGGCGCTGATCCATGGTCCATGATCTGGTCATGCCCAAGCTCGGGCTCACGATGACCGAAGGCGTTCTGGCGGAGTGGCGCGTCCAGCCGGGCGAGCGCTTCAGGAGCGGCGACGTCATCCTCGTCGTCGAGACCGACAAGATCGCCTCGGAGGTCGAGGCGGAGAGCGACGGCGTGCTGGTGGAAACCACCGTCCCCGCCGGCGAGACGGTGCCGGTCGGCACCGCCATCGGCCGCTGGTCGGCGGACGGCGCCGCTGCACCCTCCCCTCCCCCGCCCGCCGCCGCGCCGGCCGCCGCTCCCCCGGAGCCGGCGGCTCCCTCGGCGCCGGCTGCTCGCCCGGTGCCCCCCGCGCCGGGCGAGCGGCTGCGCGCCACGCCGCTGGCCAAGCGCCGGGCAAAGGACCTGGGCGTCGACCTGGCGAGCGTCACCGGCAGCGGCCCGCGCGGGCGCATCAAGATGGCGGACGTCGAGGCCGCCGCCCGCCGCGCCCCGGCCGCCGCCCCGGAACCGGCCGAGCCCGCGCCGGCGCCCGCCACCGCTCCTCCCGCGGGCGAGCGGCAGAAGCCCAGCGCCACGCAGCAGACCATGGCCCGCCGGCTGTCGGCGGCCAAGCGCGACGTGCCGCACTTCTACCTCGCCGCCGAGGCCGAGGTGTCGGAGCTGCTGACGCTGCGGGAGCGGCTGAACGCCGATGCCGGAAGCGGTCCGCGGCTGACGCTGACGCACTTCGTGCTGGCCGCGGTCGGCCGCAGCCTCGCCGACCAGCCGGAGATGGACCGCGTCTGGGACGAGGACGGCATCGTGACGCTCGGCCGCGGCGACGTCGGCCTGGCGGTCAACACGCCGCGCGGGCTGGTGGTGCCGGTGCTGCGCGGCCTGACCACGAAACCGCTCGACCGCCTCGCCGCCGAGGCCGCCGCGCTGACCGAGACGGCGCGCGCCGGCCGCCTGACCGGGGAGGACTTCCAGGGCGGCGCCATCAGCGTGTCGAACGCCGGCATGCACAATGTCACCTACATGACCTCGATCATCAACCCCGGCCAGTCGAGCATCCTCGGCGTCGCCAGCGTCCGCCCGGTGTTCCGGCCCGACGACGCCGGCGCCCCGGTGCTGCGGCGCGAACTCGGGCTCGTGCTCTCCGCCGACCACCGGCTGTTCGACGGCGTCACCGCGCTGGCCTTCCTCAACCGCGTCATCGCCTATCTGGAGCGGCCGCTGCGCCTGCTCCGCGCCCCCTGATCCGGAGACACCCATGGACTTCCAGCTTTCCGAAGAGCAGCGCATGATGGTCGAGACCGCGTCTCGCGTCGGCGAGCGGTTCGGTCTCGATTACTGGCGCGCCCAGGACGCCAAGAAGGCGTTCCCCAAGGAAGCCTGGACGGCGATCTGCGAGGCCGGCCTGTCCGGCGTGGCGCTGCCAGAGGAATACGGCGGCGCCGGCCTGGGCATGCTCGACATGGCGCTGATCATCGAGGCGCTGTGCGGGGCCGGCGGCGGGTCGACGCTGGCGCAGCTCTACATGATCAACCCGATCTTCGGCGGCGTGGCGCTGTCGCGCTTCGGCACCGAGCGGCAGAAGCAGGAGATGCTGCCGGCGCTGATCCGCGGCGAGCTCAACTTCTGCATGGCGCTGACCGAGCCCAACGCCGGCACCAACAGCCTGGAGATCCGCACCTTCGCCACCGCCGACGGCGACGGCTGGCGCCTCAACGGGCAGAAGATCTGGATCACCGGCGTGCCCGACGCGCACAAGATGCTGGTGGTCGCCCGCACGAAGAAGCTGGACGAGATCGGCCGCCGCACCGAGGGCATCAGCCTGTTCGCCATCGACGTCGACCGCGACGGCCTGACCCATCAGGCCATCGAGAAGGTCGGCACCAACACGCTGGCCTCCAGCACCGTCTTCTTCGACGACGTCCGCATCGAGCCGGACGAGCTGATCGGCACCCTGCACCAGGGCTGGCACGCGCTGCTCGACGTCCTCAACACCGAGCGGATCGTCACCACCTCCGGCCTGGTCGGCACCGGCACGCTGGCGATCCGCCTGGCGGTGGACTACGCCAAGGAGCGCCGGGTGTTCGGCGACCGTTCGGTGGCCTCCTACCAGGGCATCCAGTTCCCGCTGGCGCAGGCGCACGCCGAGCTGATGTGCGCGCGGCTGATGAACCTCAAGGCCGCCGACCAGTGCGACAAGGGCCTGCCCTACGGCAGCGAGGCCAACGTCGCCAAGCTGATCGCCGCGCAGGCCGCGGCGTCCGCCACCGAGCGCTCGATGCAGGCGATGGGCGGCATGGGCTATTCCAAGGAGTACCATGTCGAGCGGCTGTGGCGGGACGCCCGCCTGTTCCGCTTCGCGCCGGTCTCGGAAGAGATGATCCTCAACTTCATCGCCATGCACGATCTCGGCATGCCGAAGTCGTATTAACGGCAGACCGGCGGGCAACGCCGGCACGCCGCACCGGGAGGGAACAGCACCATGGTGAACCTGAGCGCCTTCATCCGCCGCCACGCGCTGCGCACGCCGGACCGCCTCGCCGTCGTCTACGGCGACCAGCGCATCACCTACGCCGACTTCCACGACCGCATCCTGCGCATGGCCGGCTTCCTCGCGGGCAGGGGAATCGGCGAGGGCGACGTGGTGGCGGCGGTGATGAAGAACAGCGCCGCCTTCCTGGAGATCGCCTTCGCCGCCAGCCACCTGGGCGCGGTGTTCCTGCCCATCAACTTCCGGCTGGCGCGCGCCGAGGTCGCCTTCATCACCGGCAACGCCGGGGCGAAGCTGGTCTTCGCCGACGCCGAACTGGCCGCCCTGGTCGAGGGCGACCCGCGCGCCGTGACGGTGGACGCCGCGGCGCAGGCCGACGGCCGCACGCTGGCCGGCGGCTCCCCGGCGCCGGAAATGCGGGTGCGCGGCACGCAGGACCTGTTCCGGCTGATGTACACGTCGGGCACCACCGACCACCCCAAGGGGGTCATGCACAGCTACGAGAACTTCTACTGGAAGTGCATGGACCACGTGGTCGACCTGGGCCTGACCGCCGACGACCGGCTGCTGATGGTGGGGCCGCTGTACCACGTCGGCGCCTTCGACCTGCCGGGCGTGGCGGTGCTGTGGCTGGGCGGCATGGTCTGCGTGCTGCGCGACTTCGACCCCGACGCGGCGCTGGCCGCCATCGAGCGCGAGCGGCTGACCTGCGCGTGGTTCGCGCCGGTGATGGTCGGCCGCATCCTGTCGCACCCGCAGCGCGGCGCCTACGACGTCGGCAGCCTGAAATGGGCGATCGGCGGCGGCGAGCGCACGCCCGAGCAGCGCATCCGCGAGTTCACCACGCTGTTCACCAACGCCCGCTACATCGATGGCTACGGCCTGACCGAGAGCTGTTCGGGCGACACGCTGATGGAGGCGGGGCGCGAGATCGAGAAGATCGGCTCGACCGGCCGCGCCCTGGCGCACGTCGAGCTGGAGATCCGCGACGAGACCGGCGCCGCCCTGCCGCCCGGCACCCCCGGCGAGATCTGCCTGCGCGGGCCGAAGATCACCAAGGGCTACTGGCGCGATCCCGAGAAGACCGCGCGCAGCTTCTTCGGCGACTGGTTCCGCACCGGCGACGTCGGTTACCTGGACGCGGACGGCTTCCTGTTCCTCACCGACCGCAAGAAGGACATGATCATTTCCGGCGGCGAGAACATCGCGTCCTCGGAGATCGAGCGCGTCATCTTCCTGCTGCCCGAGGTCAGCGAGGTCGCCGTCATCGGCGTGCCGGACGAGCGCTGGGGCGAGGTGCCGGCCGCCCACGTGGTGCTGAAGCCGGGCGCCAGCCTCGACGCCGCGACGCTCGAGCGGCACTGCCGCGACCATCTGGCGGGCTTCAAGGTCCCCAAGCATCTGGTGATCCGCGAGACGCTGCCGCGCAACCCGTCCGGCAAGGTGCTGAAGCGCGTGCTGCGCGACGAACCTTCGCCCGAGTGAGGAGAATTCGCCCATGCCCCTCGCCACCACCATCGCCCGCTTCGTCGCCGCGCTCGACACGGACAGCCTGCCGGGCGCCGTCGTCGAAAAGGCCCGCGTCTGCCTGCTGAACGGCTACGGCATCGCGCTGGGCGGGCACGCCACGCCCTACGCGCCGGTCGCCCGCACCGCGGCGCTCGCCCTGCACGGCGAGCGGCCGGACGGCGCCACCATGCTCGGCGACGGCCGCAAAACCAGCGTGCCGGGCGCGGCGCTGGCCGGGTCCGCGCTGTTCCACGGGCGGGCGCAGGAGGACACCTGCGGCGCCGCCCACCTCGGCGCCATCATGATCCCGATGCTGACCGCGCTGATGGAGGCCGGGCGTTACCCGGCCGACCGTCTGCTGCCGGCGCTGGTCGCCGGCTACGAGGTCGGCGGCCTGTTCGAGACCGCCTACGCGCCGAAGACCACGCCGGCCGGGCTGCGCGCCTCGCCGCTGTACGGCACGCTGGCCGCCGCCGCCGCCGCGGCGCGGCTGATGGGCCTCGACGAGGACCGCATCGCCGCGGCGCTGGCCAACGCCGCGTCCTTCGCCGGCGGCATCCTGCAATCCTTCGACGACGGCACCGACGAGTGGCGTTATCAGGTCGGCGTCGCCGGGGTGAACGGCCTGACGGCGGCGCAGCTCGCCGCCGCGGGCTCGGTGTCGGCCCCGCACGCCTTCGAGGGCCGCACCGGCTTCGTCCGGGCCTTCGCGCGCGTCGACTGCGACGTCGAGGCGCTGGCGGCGCGACTGGGCGAGGCGTGGTCGATCCACCGCGTGACCTTCAAGCCCTACCCGGTCTGCGCCTTCAACCAGACGCCGGTGACCGCCGCGCTGACGCTGCGCGAGACGCTGGCCGGGCGGCCGCTGCGCTCCGTGCGTGTGCGCATGAACCCGTACGAGACCGGCTACGCCGGCATGGACGCCAAGGGGCCGTTCTCCACCATCTCCGGCACGCTGATGAGCATCCCCTTCTGCATCGCGCTGACGCTGGTGCACGGCGTGCCGAGCATGAAGGCGATGACCACCTACGACGACGACGCGGTGAACCGTCTGGTCGGGCGCATCGACCTCGTGCCCGACGAGGGCGTGCAGCGCCTGTGCTGCGTCATCGAGGCGACGCTGGAGGACGGCTCCGCGCTGGTGCAGGAGCAGGTCATGACGACCGAGAACTACAACTTCTCCTGGGACGAGGTGGAGGCGCTGGTGCGGCGCATCGGCGGCGAGACGGGCGTCCCCGCGGACGCCTACGACCGCATCGCCGGTTTCGCCCGTGGTCTGCCCGACACGTCGGTCGGCGAGGTGCTGGCCGCGTTCGCGCACATCGGTGCCACCGGGCGATGAGGTTGCACGATCGCGCCGCCGAACCACCAAACGCGTGTTCCCCCGCTCCGCGGACTGCGGTAGAAGCGTTCTGGATGCCGCGGCGGCGCAATCGGTTCCGCACACGCAAAAGGGTCCCATGAGACGGGCGAACGCACCACGAAAGACGCGGGTCCAGCGGTCCGAGGAGGTCCGCGACGCCCTGTTCCAGGCCGCCGCCGAGGTCGTCGGCGAGCACGGCTACATCGACGCGTCGATCACCCGGATCACCCAGCGCGCCAACCTGGCGCAGGGCACCTTCTACAACTACTTCGCCTCCCGGCAGGACATCTTCGACGAGCTGCTGCCGGTGCTCGGCGCCAAGATGCTCGTCCACATCCGCCAGCAGGTGAGCGGCGCCACGAGCTTCCAGGAGCGAGAGGAGCGCTCGTTCCGCGCCTTCTTCGGCTTCCTCAAGCGCATGCCCTATTTCCTGCGCATCCTGAACGAGGCGGAGATTTTCGCCCCCAAGGCGCACCGCCAGCATTTCCGCAACATCACCGACGGCTACATGCGCTTCCTGCGCAAGGCCCGCGCCACCGGCGAGATCGCCGACCTCAGCGAGGAGGAAATGGAGGCGCTCGCCTACATCCTCATCGCCGCGCGCGGCTATCTCGCCTTGCGCTACATGACCGCCGACCGCGGCGGCGAGCTGCCGGAGGAGGCGGTGCGCGCCTACATGCAGCTGGTCTCGGGCGGCCTCGCCAGGAAGGCCGCCCCCGTCCCGTCGCTGCCCTGACCGGCCGCGTCAGGCCGGCGCGTCGCCGCGCACGGCCTTGCGCGCCTTCCTTCGCTCGGTGAGCTGCGACACCAGCCGGTAGAACAGCGGCACGAAGAAGATCGCCAGGAACGTGGCCGCCAGCATGCCGCCGATGACGCCGGTGCCGATGGAGTGGCGGCTGCCGGCGCCGGCGCCCGAGCTGATCGCCAGCGGCACGCAGCCCAGGATGAAGGCCAGCGAGGTCATGATGATGGGGCGGAAGCGCAGGCGCGCCGCCTCCATGGCCGCGTCGAACACGCTCTTGCCCTCGTGGTGGAGCTGGACCGCGAACTCGACGATCAGGATGGCGTTCTTCGCCGCCAGCCCGATCAGCGTGACGAGGCCGATCTGGAAGTACACGTCGTTCTGCAGCCCGCGCAGCCAGATGGCCAGCACGGCGCCGAACACGGCGAACGGCACCGCCGTCACCACCGCCAGCGGCAGCGACCAGCGCTCGTACTGCGCCGCCAGGATCAGGAACACCATGATGATGCCGAACAGGAACGCCTGCGAGGCAGTGCCCTGGGTCGCCTGCTCCTGGAAGGCCGATCCGACGAAGCCGATGGAGAAGGTCTCCGGCAGGACCTTCGCCGCCGCGTCCTGGATCGCCGCCAGCGCCTGCCCCGAGCTGTAGCCGGGCGCCGGGCTGCCCATGACCTTGGCCGCCGGGAACACGTTGTAGCGCTCCATCAGGTCGGGCCCGATGATGCGCTGGACCGACACCAGCGAGTCCAGCGGGATCATGTCGCCCCGGTTGGAGCGGACGAAGACGTGCCGCAGGTCGTCCGGCTTCTCGCGGAATTCCGGCTCGGACTGCAGGTTCACCCGGTAGGCGCGGCCGAACAGCGTGAAGTCGTTCACGTACAGGCTGCCGAAGCTGCTCTGCATCGTGTCGAAGATCACGTTGAGCGGCACGTCCAGCGCCTTGATCTTGTCGCGGTCGATGGTGACGCGGTACTGCGGCACCGCGGTGGAGAAGGTGGTGCGCACACCGGCCAGCTCGGGGCGCTTGGCCGCCTCCGCCACCAGCGCGCTGGTGGCCTGCATCAGCGCGTTGGCGTCGCCGCCGCCGCGGTTCTGCACGTACAGCTCGAAGCCGCCGGTGGTGCTCATGCCGGTGATCGGCGGCGGGTTGAAGGACAGCACCATGGCGTCCTTGATGCCGCTCGCCATGCCCATGAAGGCGCCGGTCAGCGCGCGGGCGTCCATCTTCGGGTCCGTGCGCTCGGACCAGTCCTTCAGCGTCACGAAGGACACGCCGGCGCTGGTCTTGTTCGCCATGGACAGCAGGTCGAAGCCGGCGAAGGTCACCACGTCCTTCACGGCCGGATGCTGCATCAGCATGCCGTTGATGGTGTCGGTCACCGCGACCGTCCGGCTGAGCGAGGCGGCCGGCGGCAGGATCGGCATCATGAAGACGTAGCCCTGGTCCTCCTCCGGCGCCAGCGCGCCGGGCACGCGCTGGAACAGGCCGTAGGTCGCGCCGATCAGCCCCGCGAAGATCAGCACGCTCAGCACCGCCCGGCGCGTGAAGAAGCGCACGCCGTGCAGGTAGCCGTTGGTCACCCGCTCGAACGCGCGGTTGAACAGGCGGAAGGGCAGCATGGGCTCGCCATGGCCCGGCTTCAGGATCAGCGCGCAGAGCGCCGGCGTCAGCGTCAGCGCCACGATGCCGGAGATGATCACCGACACCGCGATGGTGATGGCGAACTGCTTGTACATCTGCCCGACCAGCCCGCCCATGAAGCCGACCGGCACAAACACGGCGCACAGCACCAGCACGATGGCGATGACCGGGCCGCTGACCTCCTCCATCGCCTCGAACGCGGCGTCGCGCGGCGACAGCTTGTCCTGCGTCATGATGCGTTCGACGTTCTCCAGCACCACGATGGCGTCGTCCACCACGATGCCGATGGCCAGCACCATGCCGAACAGCGTCAGCAGGTTGATGGAGAAGCCCAGCAGGTACATGCCGGCGAAGGTGCCGATCAGCGACACCGGCACCGCCAGCAGCGGGATGATGGTCGCCCGCCAGTTCTGCAGGAACACGAACACCACGCAGACAACGAGGATCAGCGCCTCGATGAAGGTGTGGATCACCTCGTCGATGGAGACCTGGACGAACTTCGTGGTGTCGAAGGGGATCGAGTAGGCGACGCCCTCGGGGAAGCGCCTGGCGACCTCGTCCATCTTGGCGCGCACCGCCGCGGCGGTGGCCAGCGCGTTGGCGCCCGGCTGGAGGTACACGCCGATGGCGACCGCCGGGCTGCCGTTGTAGGTGGCCGAGAAGTTGTAGTCCTGCGCGCCCAGCTCCACCCGCGCCACGTCCTTCAGCCGCAGCGCAGCGCCGTTGCTGTCGGAGCGCAGGATGATGTTGCCGAACTCCTCGGGGTCGAGCAGGCGGCCGGGCGTGGTGACGCTGTAGGTGAAGGCCTGCGGCGTCGCCATCGGCTCCTGGCCGAAGCTGCCGGCGGCGAACTGCGAGTTCTGCTCGCGCACCGCGGCGGCGACGTCGCTGGGCGTCAGCTCGAAGCGCGCCAGCTTGTCCGGCTTCAGCCAGATGCGCATCGCGTAGTCCTTGGCCCCGAACAGCGAGGCGTCGCCGACGCCCGGCGTGCGCTTCAGGTCGTCGATGACGTTCAGCAGCGCGTAGTTCGACACGAACACCGGGTCGTAGCGCTTGTCCGGCGAGGACATGGTGACGACCTGGAGGATCGAGGTGGAGCGCTTGCGCACGGTCACGCCCTGGCGGCGGACCTCCTCGGGCAGCCGGGCCATGGCGGCCTGGACGCGGTTGTTCACGTCGATGGTCGCCTGATCGGGGTTGGTGCCGATCTGGAAGGTCACGGTCACCGACACGGTGCCGCTGGAGGACGCGCTGGAGCGCATGTAGAGCATGCGGTCCACGCCGTTGATCTGCTGCTCCAGCGGGGCGGCCACCGTCTCGGCGATCACCTCGGCGTTGGCGCCGGGGTAGGTGGCGGAGACGACGACCTCCGGCGGCACGATTTCCGGGTACTGGGAAATCGGCAGCGCCCGCATGGCGACGAGGCCGGCGAGCACGATGACGACCGACAGCACGGTCGCGAAGACCGGCCGGTCGATGAAGAAGCGCGAGATCATCGCTTGGCCTCCTGCGCCGCGTCCTTCGCACCGGCCTGGGCGGGCTGGTTGGCCTGGGCGGAGGCGACGCGCACCGGCGCGCCGGGGCGCACCTTGATGACGCCTTCGGTGATCACGCGCTCGCCGCCCTTCAGGCCGTCGGCGACCACGAACTCGCTGTCCACCGCGCGGCCGAGCTTGACCGGGCGGACCTGCGCCGGCACCTCCCCCTCGCCGGGAACGACGTAGACGAAGGCGCCCTGCGGGCCCTGCATCACCGCCTTCTGCGGGATGGTGACGGCGTTCTTCAGGGTTATGCCCTGCACCACGGCGCGCACGAACTGCCCTGGCAGCAGCCGGCCCGCCGGATTGGGCACGACGGCGCGGGCCTGGATGGTGCCGGTGCGCGGATCGACGGTGCTGTCGGTGTAGTTGAGCCGGCCGCTCTCCTCGGACAGCGTTCCGGCGGCGGTGCGCACGCGCACCGGCAGCTTGCCGTCGGCGGGGATCGCCACGGCGCCCTGCTCGACCAGCTCGCGGTAGGTCGCGGCCTCGGCGTCGGGGATGGCGAAGTTCACGTAGACGGGGTCGAGCTGCGTGATGTGCGTCAGCAGGCCGTCGCTCGATCCGGTGCCGACCAGGCTGCCCTCCGACATCGCTTCGCGCGCGGTGATGCCGCTGACCGGGGCGACCACCTGGGTGTAGTTCAGGTCGATGCGGGCGGCCTTCACCTCGGCCTGCGCCACCGCGACGCTGGCGCGGGCCAGATCCAGGGCCGACAGCGCCTCGTCGCGGTCGCGTCCGCTGGCCGTCTCGCTGCGGAACAGGGGCTCGATGCGCTTCCAGTTGCGCTCCGCCTGCATCAGGCGCGCCTCCTCCTGGCGCAGCTGCGCCTCGGCGCGCGTCAGCTTGACCTGATAGGGCTCCGGGTCGATGCGGAACAGCACGTCGCCCTGCTTCACCCGCGAGCCCTCGACGTAGGTGCGTTCCAGCAGGATCCCGTTGACCCGCGCCCGCACCTCGACCTCGCGCGAGCCGGTGACCCGGCCGGCGTACTCGAAGCTCAGGGGCACGTCGTGCGGCTGCACGGTGACGGTGGACACCTCCGGAGGCGGCGGCGCCGGTTGCTGGGCCAGGGCCGGGCCGGGCGATACGCCGCAGGCGACCACGGCCACGGCGGCGGCGAACAGGGCCGCGCCGATGCTATGAGGGGGGCGGCGCATGGGAGTGGCGGTCATGACGGTTCCCGGCAGGTCTGTCGTGGGCGTGTTGTATACCGACATTCATGCATGTATGTAAAGGGCGGGCGGATCAGGGGTGTGGCGATGGCAAGGCGGACCAAGGAAGAGGCGGAGCAGACCCGCAACGCCATCCTGGATGCGGCGGAGCTGGTGTTCTTCGAGCGCGGCGTGGCCCGCACCACGCTCGAGGAGATCGCACGCGCGGCGGGCGTGACGCGCGGCGCCGTGTACTGGCACTTCCGCAACAAGGTGGACCTGTTCGACGCGATGCAGGCCCGCGCCCGGCTGCCGCAGGAGGACGTCATTGATTGTTTGCTCTCCCAGGAGGCCGATCAACCCCTGGACCGCCTGTGCGGCGCGCTGAACGACGTCTTCCAGGTGATGGCGAGCGACCTGCGGCGCCGCCGGGTCTTCACGATCCTGTTCCATCGCTGCGAATACGTGGAGGAGATGCGGGCGGTCGCCCAGCGCAAGCAGGACCGGATCGACCAGATGGTGGAGCGGTCGACCCGCTTCTTCGAACTGGCGGGGCAGAAGGGCATCCTGTCGCCGTCCTGGCCGCCGACCGCCGCCGCGCTGGCGATGCACGCGCTGATGATCGGGCTGCTCAGCCGGATGCTGGAGAACGAGGACCCCGCCGGTTCGGTCGCCGTGGCGCAGGACTGCATCAGCGCGTTCTTCGCCTCGCTGGCCGCGCGGGGCTGAGGCGCCGGCTTCGGCGGCACCGGGCGACGCCCGCGAATACCTCCATGTGCCTAGGTCGGCACGCCCTTTTATCGCGGGCGGGGGCGGCAGCCAGGAGTCAAGATATCGACCGGCCATCCCGATGACGGTGCCGGCCATGCCGGTGTTCCAGCAGCAAGGACGATGCGCATGTCCAAGAAGCGGAAGCACACCGAAGACGTGGACTCCACGCCGACGAAGCTCACGCGGCGGGACTACGAGGACGAGCTTGCGAAGCTTCACGTCGAACTGGTCAAGCTGCAGCAGTGGGTCGTCCACAAGGGCATGAAGATCTGCATCCTGTTCGAAGGGCGCGACACCGCCGGCAAGGGCGGGACCATCAAGGCGATCACCGAGCGCGTGAGCCCGCGCGTGTTTCGCGTCATCGCCCTGCCGAGTCCGACCGAGCGCGAGAAGTCGCAGATGTACGTCCAGCGCTACATCCCGCATCTCCCGGCCGCCGGCGAGGTCGTCATCTTCGACCGGAGCTGGTACAACCGCGCCGGCGTCGAGCGGGTGATGGGCTTCTGCACCGAGAAGCAGGCGCGACGATTCCTCGATGTCGTTCCCAGCGTCGAGAAGGCGATCATCGAGTCCGGCGTGATCCTGCTGAAATACTGGCTGGAGGTCAGCCCGGAGGAGCAGACGCGCCGGCTGGAGGCGCGGATCACCGACGGGCGGAAGGTCTGGAAACTGTCGCCGATGGACGTGACATCCTATGGCCGCTGGTACGACTACTCGCGCGCCCGCGACGAGATGTTCGCGGCGACCGACAGCTCATGGGCGCCCTGGTTCGTCGCGCGGTCGGACGACAAGAAGCGGGCGCGCCTGAACATCATCCGCCACATGCTGGACCACATTCCCTACGAGGAGTTGCCGAGGGAAAAGGTGAAGCTGCCCAAGCGGCAGGATCCGGACGGCTACCGGGAGCCCGATTATCCGTTCAAGTTCGTCCCGGAACGCGCGTGGCCCGCCGGGTAGAACGGCGGGCCACCAGCCCTCGCGCCACACGTCATGCGGGCTTCCGCCCTTCCTGCACCGTGGCGACGACCGCGGCGGCGCCGGCCTGCTCGGTCCCGCCGCTCCATTCCCCGACGAGGCGGTAGGCGACGGCGAGCAGCACCGGGCCGAGGAAGAGTCCGATCAGACCGAGCGCGATCAGGCCGCCGACAATCCCCAGGAAGATGACGATGAAGGGCAGATTGGCGCTCCGGCCGACCAGGATCGGCCGGAGGATGTTGTCGAGGCTGCCGACCACGATGCCGACCCACACGACGATGAACAGCGCCATGCCGGTGTCGCCCTTGTTGAACAGCCAGACCGCCGCCGGGATCCAGATGATCGCCGGCCCCATCGGCACCAGGGTGAGGAAGAAGGTGATGAACCCCAGGAGGAAGGCGCCCGGAACGCCGGCGACGCGGTAGCCGAGCGCGGCGGCGATCGCCTGCACCAGGGCGGTGCCGAGAACGCCGTGCACGACCCCGTTGATCGTATCGCCGGCGACGTCGAGGGACTGGCGCGCCCGGAGGCCGGCGATCCGCCCCATGACGTTCCGCAGCCGGCGCACGCCGGCCCGGCCGTCGCGGTAGAGGAAGAAGGCGATGAAGACGCTGATCGCGATCAGCGACGTCCCGGACAGAAGGCCGCTGGCGGCCGCGACGACCAGGTCGCGGATCCGTCCCATCTGCGGCTGAAGCATGGTGCGAAGGTCCGCCTCGCCGCGGGCCAGGGCCTCCCAGATCTCCTGCAGCCGGTCGCCGACCAGGGGAAGGCCGGCCAGCTCGGCGGGCAACGGGGGCAGCCCCTCCTCGATCACCCGATGGACGCCCTCGAACAGGCGCACGACGTTCTCCGACAGCCCGATGCCCAGCGCCGCGAGCGGCCCGATGAGCACCGCCATGACCAGCAGCGTCATGATGGCCGCCGAGAGCGTCGTCCGGCCGCCGAGCGCGCGCTCGAGGCGCTCGTGCAGGCTCCAGGTGCTGAAGGTGAGGATGACCGCCCACAGGATCGCCGCGATGAACGGCCGGAGCACCACGAAGCAGCCGATCAGCAGGATCAGCATCATCGACAGGACGAGCGCCTTGCGGACATAGCCCGTCTCGTCGCGGTCCGGCGCGTCCAGAGGCTCGGCGTACGCGAGCCGCTCGTCATGCATGAAGTCCGTCATGGCTGTTCTGCCCCTATCGCGAGTGCGTCCGGCCGGCCGGCAACGTTGCTCAGACTTCGTGGGCCGGCATGGCGGTCTTGGCGGCGTAGGCGCCCTTGCCTCCGGCAAGCGCCTCCTGCGGCGTGCTGGTGGCGAACAGGTGCATCATCCGGGCGACGAGGCCCGTCCAGCCGGTCTGGTGGCTGGCCCCGATGCCCGCCCCGTTGTCGCCGTGGAAGTACTCGTAGAACAGGATGTGGTCGCGCCACTCGGGGTCCTGCTGGAACGTCTCGGCGCCGCCGAAGACGGGACGTCGTCCGTCGGCGTCCTTCAGGAAGATGGCCGCGAGGCGCCGCGCGATCTCCTCGGCGACCTCGTACAGGGTCATGAACCGCCCCGAACCCGTCGGGCACTCGACCGTGAAATCGTCGCCGAAGTACATGTAGTACTGCATCAGCGCCCGGATGATCAGGGCGTTGACCGGCATCCAGACCGGTCCGCGCCAGTTCGAGTTCCCGCCGAACATGCCGCTGTCGGATTCCGCCGGCAGGTAGGAGACCCGGAACTCCTGGCCGCCGACCGTGAAGGAATAGGGGTGGTCGGCGTGGTGGCGGGAGATCGAGCGGATGCCGTAGGGGCTGAGGAACTCGCCCTCGTCGAGCATATGGGCCAGCACGCGGCGGAGCCTGTGCTCGTTCAGGATCGAGGCGAGCCGGCGGCCATCGTAGCCCCCTTGCCGCGGGTCGTGCATGGCGCCCACCATCTCCGGCCGGCTGGCGAGGAAGGCGCTGAAGCGTTGCGCGATGTCCGGGAAGTCGGCGAGCAGCGAACCGTCGAACACGCACACCCCGCACAGCGGCAGCAACCCCACCATGGAACGGACCTTGAGCCGCTCCGAGCGCCCGTCCGGCAGGCGCAGCACGTCGTAGAAGAAGCCGTCCTCCTCGTCCCACATGCCGGTGTCGTCGCCGAGGCGGGTCATCGCCGACGCGATCCACAGGAAGTGCTCGGCGAACTTGAGGCTCATGTCGACGTAGATCGGGTTGTGCGCCGTCAGTTCGACGGCGATCTCCATCATGTTCAGGCTGAACAGCGCCATCCACGCGGTGCCGTCCGCCTGCTCCAGGTGGCCGCCGGTCGGCAGGGGCGCGCTGCGGTCGAACACGCCGATGTTGTCCAGCCCCAGGAAGCCGCCCTCGAAGACGTTCCGGCCCTCGCGGTCCTTGCGGTTCAGCCACCATGTGAAGTTCAGCAGCAGCTTCTGGAAGAGCTGCTCCAGCCAGCGGACATCCTCCTTGCGACCGCGCGCCTTGATCAGGCGGTAGGTGAAGATGCTGGCCCAGGCGTGCACCGGCGGGTTCACGTCGCCGAAGTTCCACTCGTACGCGGGAAGCTGCCCGTTGGGGTGCAGGTAGCGCTCCCGCACCATCAGGTCGAGCTGCTGCGTGGCGAAGTCGGGATCGACCAGGGACAGCGCGAGGACGTGGAACGCGAGATCCCACGCGGCGTACCAGGGATATTCCCATTTGTCCGGCATCGAGATGATGTCGGCGTTGTGCATGTGGTGCCAGTGTTCGTTCCGGGGAGCCGACTTCCGCCCGGCCTTGAAGGGGCCGGCCCCGTGCTCCTCCAGCCACGCGCTCACCTCGTACCGGTAGAGCTGCTTGCTCCACAGCATGCCCGCGAGGGCCTGGCGGAACACGAGGGCCTGGTCGGCGCCGAAGCCGGGCGGGCTGATGGCGGCGTAGAACGCGTCGGCCTCGGCCCGGCGCGCCTCGAACACCTCGTCGAAGCCGGCGCCGAAGACGTCCGCTCCGCCCGCGCCGTCGGTGTCGAGCCGCAGGCGAACGACGCGGCTCTCGCCGGGACCGAGCGTCAGGCGGTAATGCGCCGCCGCCTTGGTGCCGGCCTTTTCCGGGTTCACGGCGTCCGCGCGCCCGTGGACGACGCAGGAGTCGATGCCGTCCTTGACGTAGGGGCTGCGGTTCGGGACGCCGAACAGGCGTTCCATGTTGGTTTCGTTTTCGGTGAACAGAAGCGCCGGCTCGCCGTCGCAGTGGAGCGTCGCCTCCGTGCCGTCCGGAGCGGTGGCCCGGACGGTCGGCCGCCGCGACGGGCCGGAGACGTCGTGAAGCGCCGGCCGGCGCGTCGGATCCCCGGCCTGCCCGCCCCAGGACCAGGTATTGCGCCACCACAGCGTCGGCAGGACGTGCAGGTCGGCGGCATCGGGGCCGTGGTTGCACGCGGTGATCCGGATGAGGATCGTTCCGGGGGACTCCTTGGCATACTCCACGAACACGTCGAAATAGCGGTTCTCGCGGAACACCCCGGTGTCCAGCAGCTCGTACTCCGGGTCGTGCCGGTTCCGCCGCTGGTTCGTCTCGACGAGGTCCTTGTAGGGAAACGCCGCCTGCGGATACTTGTACAGGTACTTCATGTACGAGTGGGTCGGCGTGCTGTCGAGGTAGTAGTAATATTCCTTCACGTCCTCGCCGTGATTGCCTTCGGAGTTGACCAGCCCGAACAGGCGTTCCTTGAGGATGGGGTCGCGGCCGTTCCACAGCGCGACCGCGAAGCAGAGGTTCTGCTGGTCGTCGGAGATGCCGGCCAGACCATCCTCGCCCCACCGGTAGGCGCGCGAGCGCGCCTGATCGTGCGGAAAGTAGGCCCAGCTGTCGCCGGACTGGCTGTAGTCCTCGCGCACCGTCCCCCACTGCCGCTCGCTGAGGTAGGGGCCCCATGCCTTCCAGGGGACGTTCTGCTCACGGGCCTGCCGAAGCCGAAGCTGTTCGGCCGTTTCCCCGGCCTGCCGGCGATCATCCGCTTCCCGCATGCGATCCTCCCTGGTTTGGTGTTGCCCGGTTTGGTGGTGCCCGGTTTGGTGGTGCCCGGTTTGGTGGTGACGTGTGGCGTGTTCAGGCCCCCCGGGCCGCTCCCTTCGGGGGTGGGGGCTCATGCTGGCGCGCGGCCTCGCCGTGGCCGGGCGCGGCGGCTTCCCGCTTCTCCGCTCCGGGTTCCGCGATGCGGAACCACGCGACGTAGAGCGCCGGCAGGAACAGCAGCGTCAGCATGGTCGCCACGATCAGGCCGCCGATGATCGCGTAGGCCATCGGCCCCCAGAAGACCTCCGGCGCGATGGGGATCATGCCCAGGCTGGCCGCCGCCGCGGTCAGCAGGATGGGGCGCACCCGGTGCATGGTGGCGTTGATCACCGCGTCCCACGGGTGCTCGCCCATGGCCAGATGCTCGTCGATCTGGGCGATCATGATGACCGAGTTGCGGACGATCATGCCGATCAGCGCGACCACGCCCAGGATGGCGACGAAGCCCAGCGGCGTGCCGGTCGGCAGCAGCGCCGCGACGACGCCGATCAGGCCGAGCGGGGCGACGCTGATCACCAGGAAGAGCTTCTGGAAGCTCTGGAGCTGGACCATCAGCACCGTGAGCATGACGAAGACCATGATCGGGAAGACCGCGGTGATCGACGCCATGCCCTTGGCGCTGTTCTCGACGGTGCCGCCGACCTCGATGGAGTAGCCGGGCGGCAGGCTGCGCCGCAGCTCGTCCACGGCGGGCGCCAGCTGCGTCACCACCGTCGCCGCCTGGAGCGGCGGGACGAGGTCCGCCTGCACGGTGATCGTCGGCAGCCGCGCGCGCCGCCAGATCAGCGGCTGCTCCAGGTCGTAGCGCAGCGTCGCGACCTCTCCCAGCGGCACGGTGTGTCCGTCCGGGATGGCGATCTGGAGGTTGCGCAGCGTCTCGATGGAGCTGCGCTCCGCGTTGCTGGCCTGGGCGACGACGTCGATCAGGTAGATGTTGTCGCGCACCTGGGTGAAGGCGGCGCCCGACACCGTGGCGTTCAGGGCCTGCGTCAGGGACTTGGAGCTGATTCCCAGCAGGCGCGCCTTGTCTTGGTCCACATCGACCCGCACGACCTTCGCCGGCTCGTTCCAGTCGTAGTTGATGAGCTGGGTGTGGGGGTTCGTGCCGATGGTGTCGGCCATCCGCGCGGCCAGCGACCGCACCCCGCCGACGTCCGGCCCGGACACGCGGTACTGGATCGGCCAGCCGACCGGCGGCCCCAGCTCCAGCGGACTCACCCGGGTGTTCAGGTCGGAGAAGTCCTCGTTCAGGACCTTCTCCAGCCGGGCGCGGACGGCGTCGCGGATCTTGTAGCTCTTGGTCACGACCACGGCCTGCGCGAAGTAGTCGTTGGCGAGCTGGACGTCCAGGGGCAGGTAGAAGCGCACCGCGCCCTGGCCGATGTAGAAGCTCCAGTGCTCGACGTCCGGGTCGGCCGCCAGCACCTTCTCCAGCCGGTTCACCGTGTCGCGGGTCGACAGGATGGACGCGGACTGGGGAAGCGTCAGGTTGACCAGCAGTTCCGGGCGGTCGGAGGCCGGGAAGAACTGCTGCTGCACGAAGCGCATGCCGTAGACCGACAGCGCGAACAGCGCGACCGTCACCAGGATCACCAGATACCGCATCCGCATGGCGAAGCGCAGGCTGCCCCGGAACGCGCGCATCAGCCGGCCGGGCTCGTGCGCGTGCTGCTTGCCCATGTCGGCCTTCAGGACGTTCACCCCGATCAGCGGGGCGAACAGGACCGCCACGATCCAGGAGAACAGCAGCGCCATCGCGATCACCGCGAACAGCGTGAAGCAGTATTCCGCCGCCCCGCCCTGGGCGAAGCCGATCGGGATGAAGCCGGCCACGGTGATCAGGGTGCCGGTCAGCATCGGGAAGGCCGTGGAGGTGTAGGCGAAGGTCGCCGCCTTATCCAGCGTGAAGCCTTCCTCCAGCTTGGTGATCATCATCTCCACGGTGATCATCGCGTCGTCCACCAGCAGGCCCAGCGCGATGATCAGCGCGCCCAGCGAGATCCGCTGCAGCGCGATGCCGTAGAACTCCATGCCCATGAAGGTCATCGCCAGCACCAGCGGGATGGACGTCGCCACCACCAGCCCGGCGCGCAGGCCCAGGCTGACGAAGCTGACCGCCAGCACGATGACGACCGCCTCCTTCAGCGCCTTGGTGAAGCCGGCGACCGATTCCTCGACGACCACCGACTGGTTGGCGACGAGATGCACGCCGATGCCCACCGGAAGGTTGGCCTCGACCTGGCGCATCCGCTCGTGGATCCCCTCGCCGAAGGCCAGCACGTTGCCGCCCGGCGCCATGGAGATCGTCAGGCCGATGGCGGGTTCGCCGTTGTAGCGGAAGATCGGCGTCGGCGGGTCGACGTAGCCGCGCCGCACCTGCGCCAGATCGGCCAGCCGATAGAACTTGCCGTTGGCCCGCAGGCTGATCGCGCGCAGGCTGTCCTCGGACGTGAAGGCGCCGCTCACCCGCACGGTGATCTTCTCGTCCCCGGCCTGGACCACGCCGGCCGGCGCCACCGCGTTCTGGGCCTGGAGTTCGGCGATCACCTGCTCGCGGTCGATGCCCATCGCGGCGAGCTGCCGCGTCGAGAAATCGAGGTAGATCTTCTCGTTCTGCAGGCCGACGAACTGCACCTTGCCGACGTCGCGCACGCGCATCAGCTCGGCCCGCGCGAACTCCGCGTAGTCCTTGAGCTCGCGGTAGCTGAAGCCGTCGGCCGTGAAGGCGTAGACGGTGCCGAAGGTGTCGCCGAACTCGTCGTTGAAGGCCGGCCCCAGCACGCCCTGCGGCAGCGCGCCCTTCATGTCGGCGATCTTCTTGCGGACCTGATACCAGAGGTCCGGCACCTGATCGGCGGGCGTGTAGTCCTTCAGGTTGACGTAGACGACCGACACGCCGGGCTTGGTGTAGCTCTTGACATAGTCGAGGTACGGGACCTCCTCGAGCTTCTTCTCGATCGGGTCGGTCACCAGGTTCATCGTGTCGTCGATGGTGGCGCCGGGCCAGTTGGCCTGCACCACCATGGTCTTGATGGTGAAGGCGGGATCTTCCTCCCGGCCCAGCCGCATGTACGCCATGCCGCCGGCCAGCGTCAGCGAGAGGATCAGGTACCAGACGAAGGAGCGGTGCTTCAGCGCCCACTCGGAGAGATTGAAGCCCGTCATCGTGCCACCGCCGCTTGGGTTTCCTGGTTGAGCCGGACCCGCTGGCCCTCGGAAAGGCTGTGCACCCCCGCGGTGACCACGACGTCGCCGCGGGACAGCCCGCTGGTGACGGTGACCGGACGCTCGGCCTCGCGGGTCTGGACGGCGATCTCGTGGCGATGGACGGCCTGGGCCTTGGGATCGGCGAGCCAGACGAACACCCGCCCGGCGTCCTCGAACACCGCCGACGCCGGCAGCTCGACCACGGGGGCCGGCGGCTGCTTGAGGCGCCCGGTCACGGTCGCCCCCAGCCGCAGGGCGTCGGGCGGGTTCTCCAACGCGATCCGGACGGTGTGCGTGCGGGTGACCGGGTCGGCCTGCGGCGAGACCTCGCGGACCCGCCCGAGCGCCGTGAGGTCCGGCGCGCCGGCCAGCGCCACCTCGATCAGCGGCTCCTTCGGCGCGCCGCGGATGCCGGCCTCGGGGATGTTGAACACCGCCTCGCGCTCCTCCGGCTGGGCGACCCGCACCACCATCCCGCCCGCCTCGACCACCTGGCCGGGCTCCGCGCCGACCGCGGTCACCACGCCGTTCCGGTCGGCCTGGAGCTCGGTGTAGCCGACGCGGTCGCGGGCCGACTGGAGCGCCGCGTCCGCCGCCACGACCTTGGCCTCCGCCGTCCGCATCGACAGCAGCGCCGCGTCGTAGATCATCTGCGACGTGTTCCCGTTCGCCAGCAGCTGGCGCTTGCGAAGTTCCTCGTTGCGCGCCTGCAGCTGTTCGGCCTGCGCGGCGGCCAGGTTCGCCTCCGCCGTCCGCAGCGCGTTGCGCTGGTCCTGGTCGTCCAGCCGGGCGAGGACGGCGCCCGCGCTGACCCGGTCCCCGACATCGACGAGCCGCTGGACGAGCTTGCCGGCGATGCGGAAGCCCAGGTCGGCGTCGGCCCGCGCCTCGATGGTTCCGGTGACGGTGCCGGCAATGCGGAAGGCGACCGGATTGACGGTCACCGTGCGGACGGGCCGAACCATCGGGGCGGCCCCCTCCTCGTGCCGGTTCGCCTCCTGACACCCGCCGAGCGCCGCCGCCAGCAGGAGGAGGGCAACCGAAGGCGGACCGGCCATCCGTCGCTGCGCCGCGTGCGTCATGCGCCGCTCCCTTGCTTGATGGCCACCTTCTGCCCCACCCGCAGCTTCTGGACGCCGCCGACCACGACGACGTCGCCGACCGCCAGGCCGTCGGCGACGGTGAAGGTGCCGGTGTCGTATTGCAGGACGGAGATCGGCCGCAGGCTCACCGTGTCGGCCGGCCGCGCCACGACCCACACCGCGGGCCGGCCCTCCGCCGTCTGGAACAGCGCCGTCGAGGGCAGATTGACGACCGACTGCGTCGGCAGCTTGGCCCGCCCGGTCACCGCGGCTCCCAGCAGGAAGGCCGGGGGCGCGCCGCGCAGCGCCACCTTGACCGTGTAGGTGCGGGTCACCGGATCGACGCCCGGCGACACCTCGCGGATGGTTCCCTCCGCGGTGATGGTCGGGTCGCTGACCAGCCGGACCTCGACCGGCGGCACGCTGGTCCGGTCCTCGAGCCGGAGGCTCGCCCCCGGCACCTGGAAGACCGCCTCCCGCTCGGCGGGATCGGCCAGCCGCAGCACCATCTGGCCGGCGGCGACCACCTGCCCGGCTTCCGCCGCCTTGGCGGTGATGACGCCGTCGCGGTCGGCCCGCAGCTCCGTGTAGGACAGGGTGTCCTTGGCCGAGCGCAGCTTCGCCTCCGCCGAACTCAGCTCGGCCTGGGCCTGGCTGTAGCGGCGCTGCGCGTTGTCGTACTGGACCCGGGTGGTGAACCCGTCGGCGAGCAGCCCACGCTGGCGCTCCTCCTGGGTTCGGCTCTGCTCGACGAAGGCCTTCGCCGCGGACACGTCGGACTCCGCCGATTTCACGGAGTTTTCCTGGTCCTGGCTGTCGAGCTGCGCGAGCAGCTGTCCGCTCGTCACCGCCTGCCCGACGTCGGCGAGCCGCCTGACCACCTTGCCGCCGACGCGGAAGCTCAGGTTGCTCTCGCTGCGCGCCTGGATTTCGCCCGTCAGGGCCGCCGTGCGGTTGAACTGCGTCACCTGCACCGGCAGGGCGCGGACCAGCGTCGCCTCGGCCGGCGGCGGCGCCGACTGCCGGCACCCCAGGAGCATGAGGCTGATGACGATCGCCGCTCTTCCCGTCCATGCCATGCTGCCGCGCTCCCTCTCGATGGCCGGCTCAGGCGGGATGCCGCCCGGCGAGGATGTCCCGGGTGTGGAGCGCGATCATCCGCTCCTCGTCCGTCGGGATGACGTAGGCCTTGACCCGGCTGTCGGGCCGCGTGATGCGCAACTCGCCCGCCTCGTTGGCCCGCTCGTCGATGGCGACGCCGAGCCAGCGCGCCCGCTGGGCGATCGCCTTGCGGATCACCGGCGCGCGTTCGCCGATGCCGGCGGTGAAGACGAGCGCGTCGATGCCGCCCATGGCGGCCGCCAGCGCCCCGACGGCGAGGCTGGCCCGGTGGACGAAGTACCCCAGCGCCAGCGCGGCCCGCGGGTCCGGGCTGGCGAGCAGGTCGCGGACGTCGTTGCTGATCCCGGACAGGGCCTTCAGGCCGCAGTCGTGGTAGAGCATCCGCTCGACCGCGCGGACGTCCATGCCCTTGTCGATCAGGTACAGGACGACGCCGGGATCCAGCTGCCCCGGCCGCGTTCCCATCGGCAGCCCGTCCAGCGCGGTGAAGCCCATGGAGCTTTCGACGCTGCGCCCGTCGTGAATGGCGCACATGCTGGCCCCGCTGCCGAGATGGGCGACCACGACGCGCCCGCCGGCGACCTCGGGCGCGAGCTGGGGCAGGCGCCGCGCGATGTACTCGTAGCTCAGCCCGTGGAAGCCGTAGCGGCGCACGCCCTCGCGGTACAGTTCCTCCGGGATGGCGTAGCGGTCGGCCAGCTCGGAGTGGTGCCGGTGGAAGGCGGTGTCGAAGCACGCCACCTGGAGCACGTCGGGCATGAGCGCGCGGATCGCCCGGATCGGCGCCAGATTGTTCGGCTGGTGCAGGGGCGCCAGCGGGACGTAGGTCTCCAGCGTGGCGATCACCGCGTCGTCGACCGCCACGTGGGCGGGATAGGCGGCCCCGCCATGCACGACGCGATGGCCGACCGCCACCGGCATCGCGCCGCCGAGTTGCCTGCGCAGCCAGCCTCCCAGGAAGGCGAGCGCTTCGGGCACGCCGTCGCCGGGCCGGTCGGGAAGCGGTTCGACATGCGCCGCGTCGTCGTCCCCCTTCAGGACCAGCCGCGGCTGCGTGCCGATGCCCTCGATCTGCCCGCGCAGGCGCACGCCCAGGCCGTCGACGTCGAACAGCTGGAACTTGATGCTGGACGAGCCGGCGTTGAGCACGAGAATCGTGTCGGCCATGGCGTCACCCCTTCACCGGCTGTCCAAGGGCCTGCCGGTGCGCGTACAGCGCCGCCACCGCGCAGGACGCCATACGCGTCATCACGCTGTCGGCCCGGCTGGTCAGCACGATCGGCACCCGCGCGCCGAGCACGATGCCCGCGGCGTCGGCGTTCGCCAGGAAGGTCAGATTCTTGGCGAGCATGTTGCCCGCCTCGAGATCCGGCACGACCAGGATGTCGGCCTGCCCCGCGACCGGCGACGCGATTCCCTTGATGCGCACGGCTTCCGGGCTGATCGCGTTGTCGAGCGCCAGCGGCCCGTCGAGCAGGCCGCCGGTGATCTGCCCGCGGTCGGCCATCTTGCACAGCGCGCCGGCCTCGACCGTGGAGGGGATTTTCGGGTTGATGGTCTCCACCGCCGACAGGATCGCCACCTTCGGCTGCTCGATGCCCAGCGCCCGCGCCAGGTCGATGGCGTTCTGGATGATGTCGCGCTTCTCTTCCAGCGTCGGCGCGATGTTCACCGCGGCGTCGGTGATGAACAGCGGCTTCGGGTAGGTCGGCACGTCCATGATGAAGACGTGGCTGATCCGCCGCTCCGTCCGCAGCCCCGCCTCGCGCCGCGCCACGGCGTGCAGCAGCTCGTCGCTGTGCAGGCTGCCCTTCATCAGGAGCCGGGCCCGCCCCAGCCGCACCAGTTCCACCGCCGCCGCCGCCGCGGCGTGGCTGTGCGGCGCCTCGACGATCTCGCAGCCCGCGAGGTCCAGCCCGGCCTCCTCGGCCGCCGCCCGGATGCGCGCGGCCGGGCCGACGAGGATCGGCGTGATGAAGCCCTGCTTGGCCGCGTCGATCGCGCCGCCGAGCGAGGTGGCGTCGCAGGGATGGACGACCGCCGTCGGCACCGGCGGAATCTCCCGGCACGCCGCGACGAGCCGTTCGTACTTCTCGTGCCGGCGGGCCGGCGAACCGGCCGGAGGGGCATCGGGCCGTGTCTGGGTGTCGGTCATGGCGTCCCCTCACCAGCGCAGGAAGAGGCCGACGTCGCCGGGCATGCCGCCGGGGTAGTCCAGGATCTGCGCCCGGAGCTTGTATCCTTTCTGCCTCAGGGCGTGCTCGTAGACCTCGTAGGCCTCGCGGGCAAAGCCGGTCAGGGAATTCGGCCAGTCCGACTCGAAGTTGTTGATCGCCCGCCCGCCGTCGGTGCACCAGCTGCTCGGGAAGCGGACGACCTGGATTTCCCTCACGCCGCGTTCGGCGGCTTCCCGCACCGCCCGCGTGAACCGCTCCTTGGCGTCCGGGCGGACGTGCTGGTTCATGAAGGCATCGCGGA
Source organism: Azospirillum sp. (assembly GCF_050789165.1). Lineage (NCBI taxonomy): Bacteria > Pseudomonadati > Pseudomonadota > Alphaproteobacteria > Rhodospirillales > Azospirillaceae > Azospirillum > Azospirillum sp. The sequence continues at coordinate 6,194 of NZ_JBOZRT010000082.1, read as the reverse complement.
CGGAATCCTGGTCCTTCTGGCGCTTCTTGTCCAACTCCAGGGCCTCGCGAAGCATCGCCATCTCGCGTTCTTCGGCGATCCTGCGCAGTTCGTCCGGCGTGATCAGGTCGTCGAGGCCGGGGGGCGACTTCGCGGCGTCCATCCTGGCGTCCGCCGGCGACGGTGATTCATGCGCGTTGCTCATGGTGCGGTTCTCCTTGTGGTCGGGCGCCCGGACCGTGCGGCGCCGGCCCCGTCCTTCTTATGGTTTGACCTTCCGGTTCGCCGGGGCCCTGCCCCGCCCGGTGCCGGTGCCGATCGCAGCCGCCGCCGCAGCGGCGGCCGTCGTCGATGATTGTTCGCCCAGGGTGAGGACCCGCAGGCGCGCCTCGATCTCGGCGCCGTCCTCGAGGGCCAGCAGGGTCTCCACCTGGTGCAGGCGGGCGCGCTGATCGGCGGTGAGGGGGCCGGAGGCGGCCAGGATCCGCTCGGCCACGGCCGGAAGCTCCTTGCGCTGCTGCCCCTTGCCCACCAGCTTCGGCAGCGCCGCCAGGGCTGCCGGCTCGTCCAGCTGCATCAGGAAGACCTGCTCCCGGAAGACCTCGCGCACGCGGTCCAGGGAGGGACGTTCGGCGACGTCACGCTCGTCGCGGACCTTGCGCAGCATCTGGAAGACCCGTTCGTCCAGCGCCCCCTCGCGCCGCCGCGCGTAGATGAGGACGCGGAACAGCGCCTCCAGCAGCCCGCCTTCGGCGATGCGGCCCTTGATCTCCTCCATCCTCTTCTCGAAGAGGGCCTCGAACGCCTCGTCGCGGACATGCGGCGCCCGCGGCGGCTCGCCCGGTGCGGCCAGCCCGACCAGCGCCTGCAGCAGCGGGGAATCGTAGACCGACAGGAACAGGCGCTCGACGGCGGCGTCGCGCCGGTCCCGCCAGTGGTCGAGCGACTGCGCGATGCCCTGGGAGACCATTGCCTGCGCCTTCAGGTACGGGTTCTCGGCATCCACCGGGCGGCGGTTGTCGCGGGCCCAGCGCGCGAGCGCCTCGACCGGCGCCATGAAGGGGTTGAGGTGCGAGAACAGGTAGTGCTGCGCCCGCGCCGGGTTCGTCAGGCGCAGCCATTCGGCCAGGGGCTCGGTGACGGCATCCCGGATCGCGGGGCGCGCGAAGGTCTCGTACAGGCCCTTGTTGATCTCGGAGACACGGGCGACCGTGGCGAAGCGCCGATCGTCCTCCGGCGTGTTCCCGCCGAGATCCCGGATGTCGTCGAGCGTGCGCGGCTCGAAGCGGGTCATGTAGCCGCCGGCGATCAGGTCGGCGCCGGGGGCGTCGGGATCCTTGGGCTGGATGATCATCTCGTAGAGGCCGGGGGGCAGCAGGTCGATGAGGTCGATGTTCTCGACAAACTCCGCCGTCTCCCGCTTCGCCACACGGCTCGACACGAAGATCCCGAGGTGCCCGATGTCGTGGTGGAGGTTGTAGACGATGGTCTGCTCGCGCGACCGGATCTCCTCCACCGTGTCGTAGAGGTCGAGGATCCAGCCGAGCGCCTGCTGCGGCGGCGTGATGTTGTCGCCGAAGGACGCGAAGATCAGGATCGGCGACTTGATGTTCCGCAGGTCGAGCCGCCGCCCGTTCTTGATGATTCCGCCGCTGGCGAGCTTGTTGCCGACGAACAGGTCGTCGGTGATCGTCTCGATCTCCTCGCCGTTGAGCAGGAAGAAGCCGCCCCACCACTTCTCGAACTCGAGGTAGCGCGCCGCTTCCGTATCGATCGAGGCGTACAGGTTGTACGTCTTCTTCCAGTAGGTGTTGGCCGGGTCGAGCTTCTCGAAGTTGCCGACGAGGTGCGCGCCGTCGAAGCGGCCGTTGCCGAGGTCGCCGGCCAGCGCGGCGAGCCACGCGCCGCCGTACAGCCCCCCCAGGTATCGCATCGGGTTCTGCCCCTTCACGCCGGCCCAATAGGACAACGGAGAGCCGGCGATGATGATCGGCCCCATCAGGTCGGGCCGGACCGCGCTCAGCGCCATCACCGCCCATCCCGCCTGGCAGTTGCCGATGACGCACGGCTTGCCGTCGGCGTGCGGATGGAGGTTGCCGACGTGCTCGATGAACGCGGCCTCCGCCATCCCGACGTCGGCCAGGGTCTGCCCCGGCACGGGATCGGGGAAGAAGCCGATGAAGTAGCAGGGATGCCCGGCCTTGAGCGCGGCGCCGATCTGGCTGTCCGGCTTGAAGCCGCCGATGCCGGGGCCGTGGCCGGCGCGCGGATCGACGATGACGAAGGGGCGCTTAACCGGGTCCGTCGGCGCGTCCGGACCGGGCAGGATGTGCAGCAGCACGTAGTTGCACGGCCGCGTCAGCGTCCGCCCGTCCATCACGACCTCGTGCGGGAAGGTGAGGACCGGCGGCTTTCCCTGCTTGGCGTGCTCGATGAACTGGTCGCCGCGGCGGCGCAGGACGTCCAGGAGCAGGAACCAGCGCTGCATGGCGTCGACGCCGTAGTCCACCGCCTGCTGGACGGGATTGGGAAACACCGGCATCAGCGGTCCGCCCGCGGCGCCCCTGGCCGGGTGCGGGGCGCCGGAGCCCTCCGGCCGGATGGCGAACGGGGCGAACAGGGAGGCTGCCGCGTTCCAGGCCGAGAGCCACTCCGCGAAGGGCTGCTGCCTGCGATCGTCCATCGTGTATCCTCTCAATGATGCGTTTGGAGCCCGCCCAGGACATGAGGCAGGAAGCCTGCGCCGTTCGGAGTTTGGCGTTGAAGGGCGCAACGGTTCATTTTGTTACGGTATCGGAGCGCGTACACTCCGGAATACTTTCAAAGAAAACCCTGAACATTGACGCATTTGCGTACCGTATCCGTCAGTGCATCAGGACGCATTCTCTGGATTGTCCCGGATTTTCTCAGCCCCCTCTGCAAGCGGGCTGGGTTGATCGGCTGAGAAATACGCATCGCCCTGACGCACCGTTTTGCGGTGATCGGCCCTGTACGTGCCTTTGATTGGCGGGTTTGGCTCCGATGCCGCCGCCGAAAGCGGGAGGATGGCGCAACGGAGCGGTTCCCGAACCGGGGAGGGCAAGGATCGCGCGCCGGCACAAGGCAGGAAAGCCGCGCCGGATGCCCGCCACCGCGGCGCCCGACGCGGCGCGGTGTTACCGTAGCATCGTCACACTCGGCCGCCGGCTACTTTAAACCCACCGTGGCGCTGCAGGCATCGACGGCAGGGCTGCGCCGGGTTGTCGGCAGCCCCGGCGAGCTGCCGACGTCTTTGTCCGTCGCGCTATTGGCCATGCCGATCCAGTTGCGAGTCGGCGACACTTCTCGAATACCGCGGAAGCCCTCCTTCGGACCCGGACGCGGTCAGACTGCCGTCGCTGCCCCCCGAGTACGGCGCATAGCCCCCTTGGCTGCTTCCGGAATAGCCCCCCATGCTCAAGGCGTCGCCGCTGCCACCAGTGCACGCGGCGAGCGAAAGGCACATCACAGAGAGAATCACGGTCTTTCCGTTCATTTTGGCCTCCACGGTTCTGAGCCCGGAACTGGGCGTTCAACGTCCTTCGGTTTGCGTGGGGTTTGCTTGACTGCCGCCAACCACCAAATCCCGGCCAGGCGCAGCAGAGAGATAAACAAATGCAATGTTTAGTACACCGGCAAGTGTCAGGCGGTATCCCCGAGGAAATCTACCGTAACGTCTTAGTGATATCGCCCCTCATCCCACCGTGTGAATTATGGATACCGGAACGATAAATCATTTGTTCAGTTTATGGACCATAACGACTGGCGCCCACGACGACGCGTTCAAAGACGCCTCAACCGTGCGCCCTCGAATCCTCCAAAGGCATATGGCATCCGAATAGTTGCCCGGAGACCCAATCATTCTTCATTGGAAACATCAGCCTTTGGAAAACAATAAAACGATGCCCCGACCGGGCATATTGCTCGGCGGCCGGCTTCTGCGATGGCCATGAAGACAGCTGTGTACCGAGGAAGAAGCGTCACCGTCCTGGCCGTCCGATCGCATCACGGCGGCGAGGTGATCGCCCTCGTCTGCGAAGACGAGGAAGAATGCAGGATCTACAAGCGCCTCTTCCAAGAAGAACCACCGCACCGGCTCGACGACCGCACGCCTCTGGGCCGCCGGCTCAAAAAGCACCACCCAAGCGTCGTCCTCGAAGTCCTCGCTCCCCCGACCCACGGCGATGGCTGGCCGTGGATCGTGGCCTTCTACAGCCCGAACCCGGTGCCTGACGGACAACGTGGCCACTGGGCCTTCGAAAGCGCCGGAGATCGGGACGAGGCCCGGACGATCGCGCTCGACATCCAGCGGGACATCGAGCGCCACGCCAAACGGCTGAAGCTGGGCGACTGATCGCGGCTCATTTCATGGCGATGTTCACGCCGCCGACGCCGAGCGTCAACCGCGCGCCCCGGGAATTCGACAGCACTTTCAGGACGACGCCCCTGTCGTTCTGCAGGTAGCCGATGCCGCCGCCGCCGACCAGAGCACCGCCCGTCTGCGCGACGCTGTACGTGCCCGGGAACTCCTCCACCGCGCTGAGCTTGTAGACTTCCGCGGTGACCTTGTTCTGGGTGGCGCCGATGTCGGCCAGGGTGAAGCCGGACGCCGTGAACGGATACTCCTTCCCCTTGTAGTACAGGGTGCCGCTTCCCCAGGAATACCCGATGCCGAGGGCGGCGGATCCACCGGTGAATTCGATGGTTCCGTCCGGCGGCATCTTGGCCTCCTGGGCGACCGAGCCCCCGACCACGCAGACGACGACGAGACACGCCACAGCCGCGCTGGCGGCCCACCTATCCGGCACCATGTTCATTTCACCCTCCAGAACATCAGGATCATCATCAAGCATCGTTCAAGGCAAGGGACCGGTCTGCCTCCCGATCCCAAGCATAGGCTCGATTAAATCATCCCTGTCGGCGAGTGGAATGCCGTTACCGTATCGCCTTGAACGGATGGATGCGCCGGGACTTCTCTGCGAGGGGGGCAGATTTCAGCACCGACACCGTATCCGTCCCCTCTTCCGGCACCGCCGCGCGTCCATCCGATACCCCGAGCTACTTATCGCGGCGTGAACGGGGTTGCACGCTGCTACGCGATCCGGCGTCCGGGGGCGGCAAGGCCCACGATTGCCCCGGCAGGACACACGGTGCGGAGGCTGGACATGCACAGGCCCACACGATGGGGCGCGGTCGTCATCGCGCTGAGCGCGTGCACCAGCCCGGCGATGGAGCAGGCGCTTTACGCCAAGCAGGCGATGGTCGGCATGTCGAAGGCCGATCTTCTTTCCTGCGCCGGGGTGCCGGATCGGCGGATAAGCGTCGGAAACCAGGATTTCTTCACCTACGTCAGCCGCCAGATCATCTCCTATCCATCCTGGGGTGGGTATTGGGGGTGGCCGATGTACGCGGCCGACATCGCCGTCTTCGACTGCGAAGCAACCTTCACGTTTCGCGACGGCGTGGTCGACCGGATCGTCTATGGCGGCAGAAGCGGCGGGGCGAACCAACTCAGTCAATGCTATGCAATCGTGCAGAACTGCCTTGGGACAGGGCCGCAACGACCGCGCTCCGCCACCGGCGCGGAGCACCACGTCAGCATTAATCCCAGATAGAGGAAAGCCGGCCTGGATTGCTCCGAAAGATTCAGGGCGCCCGATGATCTTCCAACACGGGAATAATGCTGTTACCGTATCACAATTGATTGCCCCACATTTGACCGCCGAACGCACCCACTCAGGCTTGTCAGCCATTTACACATTTGTGCATCATTGTATTTGGATGATAGAGAACGGCAAGTCGCCGCAACCAATCCCCATCACAGCGCAAAGCACGAAAACAACGGGCGGATCATCGATTACCACCGAGAACCGCGTCTCGCAGCGCGGACGGTGGCGGTATTACGACACCGGGACTCCGTGCAGCGCACCGATCACGCTGCCGATGCCGCGAAGGAGCTGGAACCATGACCGCGACCAGCAAGACACCGCTCCTCGATCAGGTCCGCAGTCCCGCCGATCTGCGCGCGCTGAGGCCCGACCTGCTCCGCCAGTTCGCCGACGAGCTGCGCACCGAGACCATCGACGCCGTCTCCGTCACTGGCGGCCACCTCGGCGCCGGCCTCGGCGTGGTCGAGCTGACGGTGGCCCTGCACTACGTCTTCAACACCCCCGACGACCGCCTGATCTGGGACGTCG
>NZ_JBOZRT010000081.1:0-18796 GCF_050789165.1 Azospirillum sp. | reverse complement strand
CTCACCCGGCGCCTCCGGCGCCACCCTCTCCCCGGAGGGGAGAGGGGTGATGCTCCCCGAACTCACCCTGTCGCAGATGCTGCGCCAGCACGCGCGCGCCAACCCGCAGGGCCTCGCGCTGCGGCAGAAGGACTTCGGCATCTGGAACCCGGTGAGCTGGGAACGCTATTACCAGCGCGCCCGTCGTTTCGGCCTCGGCCTGCTGGCGCTCGGCCTGCCCGAGGGCGGGCACGTCGGCATCATCGCGGAGAACCGGCAGGAGTGGGTGTTCGCCCAGCTCGGCTGCGGGGTGGTGCGGGCGGTTCCCGTGGGCGTCTACCCGACCAGCCCGTGGAACGAGGTCGCCTACGTGCTGGGCCATGCCGACGCGTCGTTCGTCATCTGCGAGGACCAGGAACAGACCGACAAGGTGCTGGAGGCGCTGGACCAGCTGCCGCAGCTCCGGCGCATCATCGTCATCGACATGAAGGGCCTGCGCCACTACCCGCGCGACCGCATCGTCGCCTTCGACGAGGTCGAGCGCCTGGGCGCCGAATACGAGGCGCAGCACCCCACCCGCGCCGACGCGCTGCTGGACGCCCAGCGCCTGGAGGACCTCGCGCTGATGGTCTACACCTCGGGCTCCACCGGAAAGCCCAAGGGGGCGATGCTCAGCTACCGCAACCTGCGCGCCATCGCGCCGGGGATGATCGAGCGGCTGGGCATGACGCCGCGGACCACGCACCTGTCCTACCTGCCGCTCTGCCACGTGGCGGAGCAGATGCTGACCACCTTCGCGCCGTTGTACCTCGGCTCGGTGGTGAACTTCGGCGAGTCGATCCGCACGGTGCAGGAGGACCTGCGCGAGGTGGCGCCCAGCCAGTTCCTCGGCGTGCCGCGCATCTGGGAGAAGCTGCACTCCGCCATCCACATCAAGATGGCCGAGGCCGGCGGCATCCGCCGCTGGCTGTTCGAGCGCGCCATGGCCGCCTGCGAACCGTGGGCGGAGACCGTCCCGGCCCGCCGTCCGCTGGCCGCGCGGCTGCTCTACGGGATCTGGTACCTGCTGGTGTTCCGGGCGCTGCTGAACTGCATCGGCCTGCGCCGCGCGCAGGTCGCGTTGACCGGCGCCGCGCCCATCGCGCCGAAGATCGTGCGCTTCTTCCGCACGCTGGGAGTGCCGCTGGTCGAGGTCTACGGCCTGACCGAGACCGCCGGCATGGTCACCGGCCAGTACCTCGACAGGCTGGTCCCCGGCTGCGTCGGCCCGGCCATCGTCGGCGCCGAGGCGCGGGTCGGCGAGCACGGCGAGCTGCTGATCCGCGGCGGCACGGTGTTCGAGGGCTACTACAAGAACCCGGAGGCGACGGCGCAGAGCATCCGCGACGGCTGGCTGCACACCGGCGACGTGGTGGAGGTGGTGGACGGGCAGTTCCGCGTGGTGGACCGCCTGAAGGACATCATGATCACCGCCGGCGGCAAGAACCTCAGCCCGTCGGAGATCGAGAACGCCGTCAAGGCCAGCCCCTACGTCAAGGAATGCATCGTCATCGGCGAGGCGCGCAAGTTCGTCTCGGCGCTGGTCCAGATCGACCTGGAGACGGTCGGCAAATGGGCGGAGGAGCACGGCATCCCCTACACCCACTTCCGCAGCCTCGCCGAGAACCCGGCGGTGCGGGAGCTGGTGCAGCGGGAGATCGACGCCGCCAACGCCACGCTGGCCCAGGTGGCGCACATCCGGCGCTTCCACCTGCTGACCAAGGAGCTGGACCACGACGACGACGAGGTGACGGCCACCATGAAGGTGCGCCGGTCCAACATCTACCGGAAGTACGGCGCCGAGATCGAGGCGCTGTACGCCAACCAGAGCACCATGCAGGGAGCAGCGTAGACATGAGTTCCGCCGTGATTGCGGGTTACGTCCGGTCGCCCTTCACCTTCGCGCGCAAGGGCGAGCTGGCCGGCATGCGCCCCGACGACCTCGGCGCCGCGGTGATCCGCGCGCTGCTGGAGCGCTTCCCCGTCCCGCCCGACGAGATCGAGGACGTGCTGTGGGGCTGCGCCTTCCCGGAAGGCGAGCAGGGCCTCAACATCGGCCGCGTGGTGGGCATGCTGGCCGGGCTGCCGCGCAGCGTCGCCGGGGCGACGATCAACCGCTGGTGCGGCTCGTCGATCCAGGCGGTGCAGGTGGCCGCCGGCATGATCGCCACCGGCAGCGGCGAGGCCTTCCTCTGCGGCGGCACCGAGTGCATGTCGCGGGTGCCGATGATGGGCTTCAACGTGCTGCCCAACCCGGCCTGGAGCCAGCAGGAGGTGGACGACTACATCAGCGTCGGCCTGACCGCCGAGCGCGTCGCGCGGCAGTACGGCATCAGCCGCCAGGAGCAGGACGCCTTCGGCCTGTGGAGCCAGACCAAGGCGCTGGCCGCCCGCCGCGAGGGCCGCATGGCCGCCGAGATCACCCCCATCGCCGCCGAGGGCCGCACCGTCGCGCAAGACGGCTGCGTGCGCGAGACGTCCCTGGAGAAGCTGGCGGGGCTGAAGCCGGCCTTCCTGGAGAACGGCACGGTGACGGCCGGCACCTCGTCGCCGACCACCGACGGCGCCACGGCGCTGCTGGTGTGCACGCCGGACTTTGCGCGCCGGCACGGGCTGGCGGCGCTGGCGCGGGTGAAGAGCTTCGCGGTGTCCGGCTGCGAGCCGGGGGTGATGGGCCTCGGGCCCATCGAATCGACGCGCAAGGCGCTCAAGCGCGCCGGCATCACCATGGCCGACGTGGACGTGGTGGAGATGAATGAGGCCTTCGCCTCCCAGGCCATCGCCTGCGCCCGCGACCTGGAGATCCCGGAGGAGAAGCTGAACATCGACGGCGGCGCCATCGCCATCGGCCACCCGCTGGGCGCCACCGGCGGCCGTCTGGTCGGCAAGGCCGCGCAGCTGCTCAAGCGCACCGGCGGCCGCCACGCCGTGGCGACGCAGTGCATCGGCGGCGGCATGGGCATCGCCATGGTGCTGGAGGGGGCGTAAAGCCCTCCCCCAGCCCCGCTGGGGGAGGGTTGGGTGGGGGCAGCGGCCTGTCGGGAAGGCCGTAGCCCCCCCCCACCCGCCGCGCGGGGCCCTCCCACCCCCCACGGGGTTGGGGGAGGGCAAGAAATCTCAAAACCCCGAGCCCGGCTGCTTCAGGAACTCCACCTCCTCCGGCGTGCTCTCACGCCCGAGGATGGCGTTCCGGTGCGGGAAGCGGCCGAAGCGCTCGATGATCGCGAGGTGCCGCTCGGCGTAGTCGATGAGGTCCGGCGCCTGGACGCGCTCGCGGAACAGCCGCACCGACAGGCGCTGGCTCTCCAGCTCCTCGTGGTGCTCGAAAGGCAGGTAGAGGAACAGCCGCTCCTCCGGCGTGCACTCCAGGTCGAACCCGTTCTCGACGGCGTGGCGGGCGACGGCGCGGGCCTTCCCGTCGGTGGCGAAGGCCTGCGGGGTGCCGCGGAAGACGTTGCGCGGCACCTGGTCGAGCAGGATGCACAGCGCCAGGCAGCCGTCCACGTCGTCCAGCCAGGAGTCGAGCGCGCCCGCCGCGGCGCGTTCGTGCGGCTCCAGCAGCGTGTCGGCGACCTGCCGGTCGAAGCTCGGCGACGGCGCGAACCAGTAGGGTTTCACATCCTCGCCGAACCAGTACTCGACGATCTCGTCGATCAGCGGATCCGCCATGCTGCTGTTCTCCCCATTCTCCGGGCCCAAAACAGAACAGGGCGCCCGGGGGCGCCCTGTCCAGTGCTTTTCCGCGATGCGGACGCCGATCAGTGGAGCTTGGCCCACATCTGGCGCTTGGTCGCGTACATCAGGCCGGCGAGGACGATCAGGAACAGGATCACCTTCACGCCCATCTGCTTGCGCTCGTCGAGCTTCGGCTCGGCGACGAAGGTCAGGAACGTGGAGATGTCCTTGGCCTGCTGCTCGACCGTGGCCTTGGTGCCGTCGGCGTACTGCACGCCGTCCGGCTGCAGGATGTTCGGCATGCCGACCTGGTGGCCCGGGAAGTACTTGTTGTAGTTCATCCCCGGCATCAGGTTGATGCCCTCCGGCGGCGAGTCCTCGAAGCCGGTGAGGAACGCGTAGAGGTAGTCCTCACCGCCGACGCGGGCCTTGGCGACCAGCGACAGGTCCGGCGGCAGCGCGCCGTTGTTGGACGCGCGGGCGGCGTTGTCGTTGGGGAACGGCGACGGGAAACGGTCGGCCGGGATGCCCGGACGCATGAACATCTCGCCGTTGTCGTTCGGGCCGGCCTGGACCTCGTAGGTCGCGGCCAGCGCCTTCAGCTCGTCGTCCTTGAAGCCGATGCCGGCCAGGGTGCGGATCGGGACCAGCTTCATCGAGTGGCAGGCCGAGCAGACTTCCTTGTAGATCTGGAAGCCGCGCTGCGCCGACGCCTTGTCGATGGTGCCGAACACGCCGGAGTGGCCCCAGCTCTGCGTCGGGAGCTTCACCCCTTCCGAGGCGAGCGCCGAACCGCCGAGCCCGAGAGCCACCGCGGCCGAGAGGATGACAGTCTTCAGGGCGCGCATCAGGCCTTCTCCATCGGCTTGGCATGGGCACCGGCCGCAACCCGGCCACCGCCCTTCAGAACGGGTTCGCTGATGCTGGCCGGCATCGGCGACGGACGCTCCAGCTTGCCGAGGATCGGCAGCAGGATCAGGAAATGGAAGAAGTAGTACGCGGTGCCGATGCGGGCGATCAGCAGCCAGTTGCCCTCGGCCGGCATGGCGCCGGCGTAGCCGAGCACCAGCGCGTCGAGCGCCAGCACCCAGAAGAACTGGCGGTAGATCGGCCGGAACTTGCAGCTGCGCACCTTCGAGGTGTCGAGCCACGGCAGGACCACCAGCACGCCGATGGCGCCGAACATGGCCAGCACGCCGCCCAGCTTGTCCGGAATGGCGCGCAGGATGGCGTAGAACGGCAGGAAGTACCACTCCGGCACGATGTGCGCCGGCGTCACCAGCGGGTTGGCCGGAATGTAGTTGTCCGGGTGACCCATGTAGTTCGGCATGAAGAAGACGAAGATCGCGTACACGATCAGGAACACGACCACCGCGAACAGGTCCTTCACCGTGATGTACGGGTTGAAGGGGACGGTGTCCTGCGGGCCCTTCGGGTCGATGCCCAGCGGGTTGTTCGAGCCGCAGATGTGCAGCGCGGCGGTGTGCAGGATGACCACGCCCAGGATCACGAACGGCAGCAGGAAGTGCAGCGCGAAGAAGCGGTTCAGCGTCGGGTTATCGACCGAGAAGCCGCCCCACAGCCAGGTGACGATCGGGTCGCCGACGATCGGGAACGCCGAGAACAGGTTGGTGATCACGGTGGCGCCCCAGAAGCTCATCTGGCCCCAGGGAAGCACGTAGCCCATGAAGGCGGTCGCCATCATGAGCAGGAAGATCACCACGCCGATGATCCACAGGATCTCGCGCGGCGCCTTGTAGGAGCCATAGTAGAGACCGCGGAACATGTGCAGGTAGACGGCGATGAAGAAGAACGACGCGCCGTTGGCGTGCACGTAGCGCAGCAGCCAGCCGTAGTTCACGTCGCGCATGATGCGCTCGACCGAGTCGAAGGCGATCGCCGTGTTCGCGGCGTACTGCATGGCCAGCACGAGGCCGGTCGCGATCATGATCACCAGCATGATGCCGGCAATCGCCCCGAACGCCCACAGATAGTTGACGTTCTTGGGCATCGGGTATTCGTTGTACTCGTGGTGCAGCATCGTGAAGATCGGCAGCCGGCTGTCGATCCACTTCACCACGGGGTTCTTGAAGTTCGAGGCGTGAGCCTGAGCCATAATGGGAGTCTCCCGAGACCTTGGGCCGCTTAGCCGAGCCGGATGCGGTTGTCGCTGAGGAAGGCGTACTGCGGCACCACCAGGTTGGCCGGCGCCGGACCCTTGCGGATGCGGCCCGCGGTGTCGTAGTGCGACCCATGGCAGGGGCAGAACCAGCCGTCGTAGTCACCGCGCGGATCGGTCGGCTTCTGGCCCAGCGGCACGCAACCGAGGTGCGTGCAGACGCCGACCAGGATCAGCCACTCCGGCTTCTGGACGCGCTTGTCGTCCGGGGCCGGGTCGCGCAGCTCGGACAGGTTCACGTTCTTGGCCTCGTCGATCTCCTTCGCCGTGCGGTGGCGGACGAAGACCGGCTTGCCGCGCCAGGTGACGGTGATCGACTGGCCCTCGGCCACCGGGGCGAGGTCCACCTCGATGGAGGCGAGCGCCAGGGTGTCGGCGGCCGGGTTCATGCTGTCGATGAACGGCCAGGCGGCCGCGGCGACGCCGACGGCCCCAACCGCACCGGTGGCAAGATACAGGAAATCACGGCGGGACGTACCGTCGTCGCCGCCGGGGGCCCCATGGGCACCCGTGCCGGACGGATGCGTGGTCTCAGCCATTAGCGTCTTTCTCCTCAAGACTGCGCAGCGCGGGGGAGCGCCGGGTGAATTCGCGGAGGGTGCTTTAGCATGTTGCGGGCCACCCGCCCTTCACCCCTCACGCCCACGGGCATGACTGACGAACGACGGGCCGCCCCTGCCTTTGGGGGTGCGGTATACCGTCGCGGAGCGCCGTTGAAAAGGCCTAGTCTTCGGACACAGTGTCGCGCGTTGCGTTGCAGCATCAGAGAATCACGATCCAATTCCGGGAAACCCATGCGCCTCGTACTTTTCGAACCCGACATCCCGCAGAACACCGGGACCTTGATGCGCTTGGCCGCCGGGCTCGGCGTGGCGATGGATCTGGTCGAGCCGTGCGGCTTCATCCTGGACGACCGCCGGCTGCGCCGGGCCGGCATGGACTACCTTGACCAGCTCGACCTGACCCGCCACCTGTCGTGGTCGAGCTTTCTGCGCGAGCGGAATCCGGGGCGACTCGTGCTGCTGACCACGCGCGCCGCGGTGCCCTACACGGCCTTCGCCTTCCGCCCCGACGACCTGCTGGTGCTGGGCCGCGAGAGCGCCGGGGTGCCGGACGAGGTGCACGGGATCATGGACGCGCGGGTGGTGATTCCGCTGCGCCCGCCGGCGCGCTCGTTGAATGTGGCGCTCGCCGCCGCCATGGTTGTAGGCGAAGCCCTGCGCCAGACCGGCGCCTTCCCGGAGACTCCATGAGCAGCGACCGCACCGACACCAAGACCCGCGCCCGCGCCTGGTTCGAGGATCTGCGCGACCGGATCTGCGCCGAATTCGAGCGGATCGAGGACGAGCTGACCGGCATGCATTGCGACCTGCCCCCGGGCCGCTTCGTGCGCAAGGCCTGGGAGCGGCCCGACCATGGAGGGGGCGAAGGCGGCGGCGGCGTGATGTCGATCATGCACGGCCGGGTGTTCGAGAAGGTGGGCGTCAACGTCTCCACGGTGCACGGCACCTTCAGCGAGGAGTTCCGCAAGAGCATCCCCGGTGCCGCGGAGGACGGCCGCTTCTGGGCCTCGGGCATCAGCCTGGTGGCGCACATGCGCTCGCCGCTGGTGCCGGCGACGCACATGAACACCCGCCACATCGTCACCACCACCGGCTGGTTCGGCGGCGGCGCCGACCTCACCCCGACCTTCCCGGACGAGGCCGACACCGCGGCGTTCCACGGCGCGCTGCAGGGTGCGTGCGACCGGCACGACCCGGCGTGCTACGCGCAGTACAAGGAGTGGTGCGACCGCTACTTCTACCTGCCGCACCGCGGCGAGGCGCGCGGGGTGGGCGGCATCTTCTACGACAGCCTGAACACCGGCGACTGGGAGCGGGACTTCGCCTTCACCAGGGGCGTCGGGCTGGCGTTCCTGGACGCCTACCCGAAGATCGTGCGGCGCTGGATGAACGAGCCCTGGACGGCGGAACAGCGGGACGCGCTGCTGGTCAAGCGCGGGCGGTACGTGGAGTTCAACCTGCTGTACGACCGCGGGACGACCTTCGGGTTGAAGACCGGCGGCAACACCGAGGCGATCTTGATGAGCCTGCCGCCGGAGGTGAAGTGGCCGTAGGGCGGCGATCGCCCCCTCCCTAACCCTCCCCCGCTTCGCGGGAGAGGGGACTGCCGCCGCTTTGCCCCCTTTCCCGCGTAGCGGGGGAGGGCTGCGGAAGGGGCACAGAACCAAGCCGCCGCTTCAACGCCTCCAGGCACTCTTCCCGTCGGGGCTGGAAGTCCTGGCCGCTCCACCACGCCTCGACGTCGCGCAGCGCCTCGCCGACGTGCCGGCCGGGCTTGGCGCCCAGCGCCAGCGCGTCGCGGCCGGACAGCGGGAAGCGCAGCCCCGGCAAATCCTCCGCCGTCGCCAGCACCTCCCGGACATGGTGGAGCGACACCGGGCCCGGCGCCTCGGCCGCCTGCAGCCGCACGAGGTCGCGGTACAGGCCGGCGTCGCCCAGCCGGTACAGCGCGCGCCGTCGCGCCGGCCGGTCGTCGTGCAGCGAGACCGCCACCTTGGGCTCGACCATGTTCGCCAGCCGGTCGCGGTCGGCGTTGGACAGCTTCAGCGTCTCCGCCGCCGCCAGCGCCCCGGCGTGGTCGGTGTCCAGCGCCGCGGCCAGCCGCAGCAGGGAATCCGGCGCCTCGCCCAGGTCGTGCTGCAGTTCCACCATCCGCGACAGCCGCGCCACGTTGGTCGCCGCGGGCAGCAAGTGCGCCATCACCCCCTGCCCGATCATCAGCTGCCAGACCTCCGCCGCGTTGGCGGCGGTGAGCAGGCGCAGGATCTCGCCCTGCAGGCGCTCGCCCGACAGGGTGGGCAGCCGGTCGGCCATGGCACGGCAGGCGGCGAGCGCGTCCCCGTCCGGGGCGCCGCGGCCGTAATGCGCGTGGAAGCGGAAGAAGCGCAGCAGGCGCAGCACGTCCTCGTGCAGGCGCTGGCGCGCGTCGCCGACGAAGCGCACCCGCCCCGCCGCCATGTCCTTCAGCCCGCCGAACGGGTCGTACACCGTGCCGTCTGGCGTGCAGGACAGCGCGTTCATGGTGAAGTCGCGCCGAGCCGCGTCCTCCTTCCAGTCGTCAGTGAACTCGACCCGGGCGTGCCGGCCGAAATTCTCGACGTCGCGGCGCAGGGTCGTGATCTCGAAATGCTCGCGCCCGATCACCGCGGTCACCGTGCCGTGCGCGATGCCCGTGGGGATGGCGCGGATGCCGGCGTCCTCCAGGATGCGCAGCACCGCCTCCGGGGGCGCGTGCGTGGCGATGTCGATGTCCTTGACCGGGCGCTTCAGCCAGGTGTCGCGCACGCAGCCGCCGACGAAGCGCGCGTCGGCGCTCCCGGCGCGCAGGGCGTCGATCACCGCGCGCGTCTCCGGGGCGGTCATCCAGGGGGGAGGGTCGAGACGGCCGGCGGGTTGCATCCGGTCACCCTAGCCCGCGCAGGGGCGCGTTTCCAGCCGCCTCACCGCGCCCCGGCCAGCACGTCGCGCAGGTTCACCAGCATCCCGGCGGTGGCGCCCCAGATGTAGCGCTGCTCGTAGGGGAAGGCGTAGAAGAAGCGCCGCACGCCCATCACCTCGCGGCTGTGCCGCTCCGGCATCGCCGGGTCGAGGATGACGGTCAAGGGCACCTCGAACACCTCGTCCACCTCGGTCGGGTCCGGGGAGACCACGAAGGGCGGCGTCAGCAGCCCGACCACCGGCGTCACCCGGAACCCGGTGCGCGTCAGGTAGGTGTCGAGCCGGCCGATCACATCGACGTGGTCGCGGCCGACGCCGATCTCCTCCTCGGTCTCGCGCAGCGCGGTATCCTCGGACGAGGTGTCGTAGGTCTCGCGCCGGCCGCCGGGGAAACTGATCTGCCCGGCGTGCGCGCTCAGGTGCGCGGTGCGCTGGGTGAACAGCACGGTCAGCCCCTCCGGCCGGTCGACCAGCGGCACCAGCACGGCGGCCTCGCGCAGCCGGTCGAGCGGCAGCCGGAAGCCGGGGTTCAGGTCATGGTCGCCGCGCACCGCGTCGGGATCGCGGAACGGGACGTCGCTTCCCGTGAAGCGCCTGCGGATGTCGATGGGGGTCACGCGCCGGACAGCCTGCCCAGCACGAAGAAGCGTCCGTTGCTCCATACGCCCACCTCAGCCTCCTCCCCTTCGGGGCCGTTCGTCGTCGCGCAGTGGTTCACCATGTCGTAATAGACGGACCGGGCGATGCGCGCCTCCAACCCCATTCTTATGTCGATGTACGGGGTCGGCTCCCCGCTCTCTGGGTCGTGCGCCACCCGGATCGGGTGATCCGGCCCGGCCTCCACCCAGTCGTCCAGATTCGTGCGGAACGACAGGACCTGGTCCTCGCCGCGTCCGCTTGCCGTCATCTCCACGGCGACGAACGGAACGTCGTCGACGACTATGCGCCCGCGCTCCACGGGTGTCACCAGCCAATAGTCGCCGGCCTCGTCCCGCCGCAGCACGGTGGCGAACAGCTTGGACAGCTCGATCCGCTTGATCGGGCCGCCCTCGTGGTACCAGGTGCCGTCGCGGGCGATGCGGATGTCGAAGCGCTGCTCCCCCGAGAGCGAGGGCGGCATCGGGGGTAATTCGACCGAAGGCGAAGGCTTTGCGTTCACATTCGGCTTGTCATCCTGCATCTCGCCCCCGACCTTGTTCCTGACGGTTCCGTCTTTCCGTCCGATTTGCGCAACGTAATTTCGCCACACTCGTCACATAGGTCGGCGAGGCTGGATTTTGAACAGGGAGAGTGCCCCGTGAGCGCCACCGACGCCATCCTCCCAGCGCCGACCCCGGAAAACCCGCAGCAGCTCCTGGCCGAGGTGGAGACCCTCGGCGGCCGGCTGCAGCTGGTGCGCGACCGCATCGGCCGCATCATCTTCGGCCAGCAGGAGGTCGTCGATTTGACGTTGGTCACGCTGCTGGCCGGCGGTCACGTCCTTTTGATCGGCGTCCCCGGCCTCGCCAAGACGCGGCTGGTGGAGACGCTGGGCACCGTGCTCGGCCTCGCCGAGAAGCGCATCCAGTGCACGCCCGACCTGATGCCGGCGGACATCCTGGGCTCCG
This sequence comes from Azospirillum sp., assembly GCF_050789165.1. Classification (NCBI taxonomy): domain Bacteria; kingdom Pseudomonadati; phylum Pseudomonadota; class Alphaproteobacteria; order Rhodospirillales; family Azospirillaceae; genus Azospirillum; species Azospirillum sp. The sequence goes on along the minus strand of NZ_JBOZRT010000081.1, from coordinate 7,817 downwards.
AGGTGCTGGAGGAGTCGGAGACCGGCCGGCGCTCCTTCCGCTTCCTGCCCGGCCCGGTGTTCAGCCAGCTGCTGATGGCCGACGAGATCAACCGCGCCAGCCCGCGCACCCAGTCGGCGCTACTGCAGGCCATGCAGGAGCACCGGGTGTCGGTGGCCGGCCACTACCACCCGCTGCCGCAGCCGTTCCACGTGCTGGCCACCCAGAACCCGCTGGAGCAGGAGGGCACCTACCCGCTGCCCGAGGCGCAGCTCGACCGATTCCTCATGCAGGTCGACGTCAGCTACCCCGACCGCGACGCCGAGCGGCGCATGATGATCGCCACCACCGGCGTCGATGCCGAGAAGGCGGTGACGGTGCTCACCCCCACCGACCTACAGGCCGCCCAGCGTCTGGTGCGCCGCATCCCAATCGGCGAGAGCGTGGTGGAGGGCATCCTCGACCTCGTGCGCGCCGGCCGGCCGGAACTCTCGGACATTCCCGAGGTGCGCACCCACGTCGCCTGGGGGCCGGGGCCGCGCGCGTCCCAGGCGCTGATGCTGGCGGCCCGCGCCCGCGCGGTGCTGGACGGCCGGCTGTCGCCGTCGCTGGACGACGTGGTGGCGCTGGCCAAGCCGATCCTGCGCCACCGCATGGCGCTGAACTTCGCGGCGCGCGCCGACGGCGTCACCATCGACGACGTCATCGACCGCCTCTGCGCGCCGCTGCTGTGATGGCGGCGCGGTCCTCGCCCCCGGTCACCGCGCTCCGCGCGCAGCAGCGCGCCGAGACGCTGGCCGCCCGGCTGCCGCCGCTGCTGGTCGCCGCCGAGCGGGTGGCCTCCACGGTGGCGCAGGGCGTGCACGGCCGGCGCCGCGTCGGCCTGGGCGAGACCTTCTGGCAGTTCCGCCGCTACCAGCCCGGCGACGCGCCGCAGATGATCGACTGGCGGCAGTCGGCCAAGACGCAGCCGGTCTTCGTCCGCGAGAACGAGTGGGAGGCGGCGCAGAGCGTCTGGCTGTGGCGCGACCGCTCCGGCTCCATGGAATACCGCTCCACCCCCGAGCTGCCGACCAAGCGCGAGCGCGCCGACCTGCTGCTGCTGGCCACCGCGGTGCTGCTGATCCGCGGCGGCGAGCGGGTGGCGCTGCTGAACTCCGGCGTGCGACCGGACCACGGCAAGCACACGCTCAACCGCCTCGCCAACCTGCTGAGCGATCCGGCCGCCACCCCGCGTGCCGACGGGCTGCCGCGCGTCGAGCCGCTGCCGCGGCACGCCCAGGTGGTGCTGTTCGGCGACCTGCTGTCGCCCTTGAGCGAGATCCACGCCACCGTGTCCGGCCTGTCCGGGCGGGGCTTGCGCGGCCATCTCCTCCAGGTGCTCGACCCGGCGGAGGAGACGCTGCCCTTCGACGGGCGCGTGGAGTTTGCCGGCTTCGAGGGCGAGGACGAGGTGCTGGTGCCGCGCGTCGAGGCGGTGCGCGCGGCCTATCTGGAACGGTTGCGGGCGCAGCAGGAGGGCTTGGCCGCGCTGGCGCGCGCCGCCGGCTGGACCTTCGCCGTGCACCGCACCGACCGCCCGCCGCAGACCGCACTGCTGGCGCTGTGGGGTGCCCTGGCGCAGGAGACGGTGTGACGGACGTGGTCGCATCGGGCCCCCACCCAACCCTCCCCCACTGCGCGGGGGAGGGCTTAACTCCTCCCCCCGCGCAGTGGGGGGAGGCTGGGAGGGGGGCCCAGCGCGAACACCCAAGCAGAAGTAGGTACTGATCGCCATGCTCGGTCTCGGGTCCTTCGCCTTCGCCACCCCGTGGGTGCTGTCAGCGCTGCTGGTGCTGCCGGTGCTGTGGTGGCTGCTGCGCGTCACCCCGCCGGCGCCGCGCCTCGTGCGCTTCCCGGCGATCCGCCTGCTGCGCGACCTCGTGGCACGCGAGGAGACGCCGGCGCGCACGCCCTGGTGGCTGCTGCTGCTGCGCCTGATCATCGCCGCGCTGGTCATCCTGGCGCTGTCCGGCCCGCTGCTGAACCCGCGCGCCGCCCTGCCCGGCAGCGGCCCGCTGGTGCTGGTGGTGGACAACGGCTGGGCGTCGGCGCGCGACTGGCCGAGCCGCCGCCGTGCCATGGAGGAGGTGGTCGGCCAGGCCGAGCGCCAGTCCCGCCAGGTCGTCGTCCTCGCCACCGCCCCGCCCGCCGCCGGCGACAAGATCGCCGCCAGCGCCCCGCTGCCGCCGGTCGAGGCGCGCCGCCTCATCCAGGCGCTGGAGCCGCACCCCTGGCCGACCAACCGCGCCGCGGCGCTCGAGGCGGTGCGCACGCTCCGCCCGAACGGCACGCTGCACAGCGTCTGGCTGGCCGACGGCATCGGCGACCGGGACGCCCGCACCCTTGCCGAAGCGCTGCAGCGGCTCGGCTCCGTCGAGGTGCTGGACGATTCCGCGGCCCGCCCGCCGCACCTGCTGCTGCCCCCGGCGCCGGAGGGCACGGCGCTGGTCACCCGCGTCGTGCGCGCGGACCCCAGCCGGCCGGAACCGGTCACCGTCCGCCTCGGCGCCGCCGACGGCCGGCTGCTGACCCGCGAGACCGTCGCCTTCGACGCCGGCCAGGGCAGCCGCGAACTGCGCCTGGACGTCCCCGTCGAGCTGCGCAACGAGGCCGCCTCCCTGCGCATCGAGGGCGAGACCACCGCCGGCGCCACCGTGCTGCTGGACGAGCGCTGGCGCCGCCGCCCGGTCGGCCTGGTGTCCGGCCGCCCGTCGGGCGAGAACCAGCCGCTGCTCTCCGACCTGCACTACCTGGACCGCGCGCTGGCGCCCTACAACGAGGTGCGCCGCGGCGCGATCGGCGACCTGTTGAAGCGCGAGCTTGCCGTGCTGATCCTCTCCGACGTCGGTGCGCTGTCCGGCGAGGAGGCGCAGGCCATCGAGGCGTGGGTGAAGAAGGGCGGCCTGCTGCTGCGCTTCGCCGGGCCGCGGCTGGCGCAGAACGCCGACCAGCTGGTGCCGGTGCGCCTGCGCCTGGGCGACCGCACCCTGGGCGGCGCGCTGTCCTGGTCGGAGCCGGCCAAGCTCCAGCCCTTCGGCGAGAAGAGCCCGTTCTACGGCCTGAAGGTGCCCGACGACGTGCTGGTGCAGCGGCAGGTGCTGGCCGAGCCGTCGGTGGACCTCGCCGACCGCACCTGGGCGCGGCTAGCCGACGGCACGCCGCTGGTCACCTCGGAGAAGCGCGGCGCCGGCTGGATCGTGCTGGTGCACACCACGGCCAGCCCGGACTGGTCCAACCTGTCGCTGTCCGGCCTGTTCGTCGAGATGCTGCGCCGGCTGGCCGGCCTGAGCGAGGGCGTGGCCGGCGCCGCGACCGCCGCGACGCTGGAGCCGCTGGAGGTGCTGGACGGCTACGGCCGGCTGGTCCCGCCGCCGCCGACCGCCTTCCCGATCCCCGGTGACGCCTTCAAGCCGGAGGTCATCGGCCCGCGCCACCCGCCGGGATTCTACGGCACCGAGGAGGCGCGCCGCGCGCTGAACCTCACCGCCGGGCTGACCAGGATCGACCCGCTCGGCCCGCTGCCCGCCGGCGTCGCGGTGGAGGGCTACGCCCAGCGCGGCGAGGTGGCGCTGAAGCCGGGGCTGCTGGGGATCGCCATGGCGCTGACCATCCTGGACTTGGCTATCGCGCTGGCGCTGCGCGGGCTGCTCGGCCGCTGGGCGCGCCCGCGCCGGGCCGGGGCCGCCGCGGCGGCGCTGCTGCTGGCGTTCGCCCTGCCGCCCCTTCTGCTTTATGGCGGCAAGGCCCGCGCCGACGACATGCACAGCACCAAGGTGACCGCCGAGACCTACCTCGCCCACGTCCGCACCGGCGACGCCAGCGTCGATGAGGTGGCCCGCGCCGGCCTCGACGGGCTGGTCGAGGTGCTGAACCGCCGCACGGCGGTGGAGGCCGCCGGCACCCAGGGCGTCGACGTCGAGGTGGACGAGCTGGCCTTCTACCCCCTGCTCTACTGGCCGGTGACGCCGAACGCCCAGCCGCTGAGCGACCACGCCCGCTCGCGCATCAACGAATACCTGAAGAACGGCGGCACCATCCTGTTCGACACCCGCGACCAGGCCACCGCGCTCGGCCCCGGGTCCGGCCAGGGCGGCCTCGCCCTGCAACGCATCGCCCAGGGGCTCGACATCCCGCCGCTGGCGCCGGTGCCGCCCGACCACGTGCTGACCAAGGCGTTCTACCTGATGCAGGACTTCCCCGGCCGCTACGCCGGCGGCGACGTCTGGGTGGAGGCGCGCGAGGGCCGCGCCAACGACGGCGTCTCGCCGGTGCTGATCGGCTCCAACGATTACGCCGCCGCCTGGGCGGTGGACGGCCGCGGGCAGGCGCGCTTCGCCGTGGCGCCGGGCGGCGAGCGCCAGCGCGAGATGGCCTTCCGCTTCGGGGTCAACCTCGTGATGTACGCGCTGACCGGCAACTACAAGGCCGACCAGGTGCACGTCCCCGCCATCCTGGAAAGGCTGGGCCAATGACCGACCTGCTGTCCGGCGGCAACTCGCTGGTCGTCAACCCGCTGCTGCCCTGGGAATGGCTGATCCCGCTGTTCGCGGTGGCGGCGCTGGTGGCCTTGCTGGGCCTGATCCGCCGCGCCCGCGGCGCGCTGCTGCGCGTCCTGGCGCTGGCCGTCCTCGCGCTGGCGCTGGTCAACCCGTCGCTGGTGCACGAGAAGCGCGAGCCGATCAAGGACGTGGCGGTCGTCGTCGTCGATGAATCGCCCAGCCAGAACGTCGGCGAGCGCAAGGCGCGGGCCGAGCGCGCGCTGGCCGAACTGACCGACAAGCTCAAGCGCTTCGACGACCTGGAGGTGCGCGTGGTGCGCGCCGGGTCGGGTGAGTCCGGCGCCTCGGCGATCAACGAGACGCGCCTGTTCGACGCGCTGAACCGCGCCATGACCGACGTGCCGCGCCGCCGCAGCGCCGGGGCGGTGCTGATCACCGACGGCCAGATCCACGACGTGCCGGAGAACACCGCCAAGCTGGCCGAGGGCGGCCCGGTGCACACGCTGCTGACCGGCAACCGCGACGAGGGCGACCGCCGCCTCGCCATCGTGCAGGCCCCCGCCTACGGGCTGGTGGGCAAGCCTGTGGAGGTGGTGATCCGCGTGGACGACATGCCCAGGGCGCAGTCGCCCAACGCGCTGGTCACGCTGCGCCAGGACGGCGGCACGCCGCGGCAGTTCCAGGTGCCGGTGGGCCGCGACTTCCACATCGACGTGCCGGTGACGCACGGCGGCCAGAACGTGCTGGAGATGGAGGTTGAGGCCGCCCGGCAGGAGCTGACGCTGGCCAACAACCGCACCGCGGTGGTGGTGAACGGCGTGCGCGACCGGATGCGCGTGCTGCTGGTGTCGGGCGAACCGCACGCGGGCGAGCGCACGTGGCGCAACCTGCTGAAGGTCGACCCGGCGGTGGACCTCGTGCACTTCACCATCCTGCGCCCGCCGGAGAAGCAGGACGGCACGCCGATCCGCGAGCTGTCGCTGATCGCCTTCCCGATCCGCGAGCTGTTCGAGATCAAGCTCGACGAATTCGACCTGATCATCTTCGACCGCTACCGCCGGCGCGGCGTGCTGCCGCAGATGTACCTGGAGAACATCGCCCGCTACGTCGAGAAGGGCGGCGCCCTGCTGGAGGCCTCCGGCCAGGGCTTCGCCGGCGCTCTGTCGCTGGCCCGCACGCCTCTGGGCGGCGTGCTGCCGGCCGAGCCGACCGGCACCACCTTCGACCAGCCCTTCCGCCCGACGGTGACGGAGCTTGGCCGCCGCCACCCGGTGACGTCCGGCCTGCCCGGCGACCGCAGCGACGGCGAGCCGACCTGGGGCCGCTGGTTCCACCAGGTGGAGGTGACGTCGAAGGGCGGTTCGGTGGTGATGAACGGCGCGCAGGGCACGCCGCTGATCGTGCTGAACCGCGTCGGCGAAGGCCGGGTGGCGCAGATCGCGTCCGACCAGATGTGGCTGTGGAGCCGCGGCTTCGAAGGTGGCGGCCCCCAGGCGGAGCTGCTGCGCCGCCTCGCCCACTGGCTGATGAAGGAGCCGGAGCTCGAGGAGAACGACCTGCGCGCCCGCGTGGACGGCAACCGGATCACGGTGGAGCGCCGCTCGCTGGAGCCCGACCCGCGCTCGGTGACGCTGACCACGCCGTCGGACGAGACGCGCACGCTGGAGATGACCGACGACAAGACCGGCCGCGCCACCGCCACGGTGATCGCCGGCGAGCCCGGCATCTACCGCATCACCGACGGCGAGCGCACCGCTCTGGCGGTGGTCGGCGCCGTCAACCCGCCGGAACTGGCCGACGTGCGCTCGACGCCGGACAAGGTGAAGCCGGTGGCGCAGGCGACGGACGGCGGCGTGCAATGGATCGCCGACGGCCCGCTCGACGTGCGCCGCACCAAGGCCGACCGGGCGCAGAGCGGCTCGGGCTGGATCGGGCTGCGCGCGAACGGCGACTTCGTGGTGACCGGCGTGTCGGACGTGCCGCTGCTCCCGGTGGCGCTGGTGCTGCTGCTGGCGCTGGGGGCGATGATCGTGGCGTGGCGTCGCGAGGGGCGTTAGGCCGTTCGGCGCGGGTTGCATGCCGCGGGATTTGCGGTTAAGGTCCCGACCCTTCCCAGGATTGGGGCGTCGCCAAGCGGTAAGGCAGCGGTTTTTGGTACCGCCATTCCCAGGTTCGAATCCTGGCGCCCCAGCCAACCTACCAAAATCCTTATTTCCCAATAGCTTAAAGGCATGGACGCCTCGGCGATGGTACACGCCGATGGTACACGCCGCCGGAGCACGTCAGCCCCCTTCTTCGCCATCGTGCCCCTTGCGCTGCCGCTTGGAGGCTAGATCCTTGAGAAGCGGCGTTTTTCCGTCGTGCTGTCGAGCATCATGCCGTCACACGCACTCAGCACGCGCCTTGCTAGCGTCTGCGGCTTGCGTAAATATGGACAATCAGAGTTCAACATCTGATCGTGTCCGGAAAGCGCAGTCAATAAAGATGGAATGCATGGAAGAAGATAAAACCGGCAGCATGGGAAAGTACCGTTTGGGTTCTTAAATGCTGGATGGTGGGGGATGAAATCCTACCAAAACAAGTGGAAAGTAAGAAGATCAGAAATACCTTTCACTACTAGCAAGTTTATTTATCACTATACCGACTTATTTGGATTTAAGGGTATTGTAGAGAGTAAAGGCGTATGGGCAAGCCACATTAGATATATGAATGATGCGGAAGAGGTACTTCATGGCCGCCGATTGGCGCTGCGGGTCCTTTCATGGCTTGCTCAAAAGCCAGAGTATTCAAGTTTTAGTGATGTATTGAAAAGAGTTATTGATAATATTAATCGTTCCAACGTTCCTGATTACTACATTGCTTGCTTTTCAAGGCGTGGTGATAGCCTCGATCAATGGAGGGGGTACTGCCAAAATGGAGGAGTATCTATTGAATTCTCGCTCCTCAATATGCATCCATTCATGATATTGCCAGTCTTGCGCTTATCTGATGTAATTTACAGCGATTACATGAAGGCAAGGCGCATCATTCTAAAAATCAAAAGGTATGCATACGAGTTTGAAATGGATAAAATGCACTACGGGGAAGAATTCCCTAGATATATTGATGAGCAACTAGAAGAATACGCAAAACATCTTTTACTTTCTCTTGAGTATATGTTCCTAACGTTTAAAAATAATGCATTTAATAACGAACACGAAGTGACCTGCCCCCACGTGGGACACCAGAGACTATGTTAGCCAAACACCGCTCGGCGGCTCCTGTCCAGTCCGGCGGAGCGTAGCGGAGCCGGGCTGG
>NZ_JBOZRT010000080.1:0-137580 GCF_050789165.1 Azospirillum sp. | reverse complement strand
GGTGCGCAACATCGCCGAGGTGACCACCGCCGTCGCCCGCGGCGACCTGTCGAAGAAGATCACGGTCGATGTGCGCGGCGAGATCCTGGAGCTGAAGGACACCATCAACACCATGGTGGACCAGCTGAACAGCTTCGCATCCGAGGTGACGCGCGTCGCCCGCGAGGTCGGTTCCGAAGGCAAGCTTGGCGGACAGGCGCAGGTGAAGGGTGTTGCCGGCACTTGGAAGGACCTGACCGACAACGTCAACATGATGGCGAACAACCTGACCAATCAGGTGCGCGGCATCGCCGAGGTGGTCACCGCCGTCGCGAACGGCGACTTGCAGCGCAAGCTGGCCGTCGACGCCAAGGGCGAGATCGCGGCGCTCGCCAACACCATCAACGGCATGATCGAAACGCTGGCGACCTTCGCCGATCAGGTGACCAACGTCGCCCGCGAGGTGGGCATCGAGGGCAAGCTCGGCGGTCAGGCCCGCGTGCCCGGCGCCGCCGGCCTGTGGAAGGACTTGACGGAGAACGTCAACCAGCTCGCCGCGAACCTGACCACCCAGGTGCGCGCCATCGCCGAGGTCGCCACGGCCGTGACCAAGGGCGACCTGACGCGCTCCATCACCGTCGGCGCCATGGGTGAGGTCGCGGCGCTGAAGGACAACATCAACGAGATGATCCGCAACCTCCGCGACACGACGCTGAAGAACGCGGAGCAGGATTGGCTGAAGACCAACCTCGCCAAGTTCACCCGCATGCTGCAGGGTGAGCGCGATCTGGTCACCGTCTCCAACATGATCCTGTCGGAGATCGCGCCCCTGGTGAACGCCCAGCACGGCACCTTCTACGTCGCCGCACGCGAGGAGGACGAGACGGTCCTGGAGCTGGTCGCCAGCTACGCGCTGAAGGAGCGCAAGAACCTCGGCAACCGCTTCGCGCTGAAGCAGGGGCTGGTGGGGCAGTGCGCCTACGAGAAGAAGCGCATCCTGCTGACCAACGTGCCGAAGGACTACGTCGCCGTCAGTTCCGGCCTGGGCGAGGCGCCGCCGCTCAGCATCATCGTGCTGCCGGTGATCTTCGAGGACGAGGTCAACGCCGTCATCGAACTGGCCTCCTTCGGCCGCTTCAGCGAGACGCACCAGTCCTTCCTGGAGCAGCTGACCGAGAGCATCGGCATCGTGCTCAACACCATCGCCGCCAACATGCGCACGGAAGGGCTGCTGAAGCAGTCGCAGCGCCTGACCACCGAGCTGCAGAGCCAGCAGCAGGAGCTGAAGACCACCAACGAGCGCCTGGAGCAGCAGGCCGCCTCGCTCCGCCAGTCGGAGGAGCTGCTGAAGTCCCAGCAGGAGAAGCTGCGCCAGACCAACGAGGCGCTGGAGGAGAAGGCGCAGCAGCTGGAGCGCCAGAACGTCGAGGTCGAGCGCAAGAACCGCGAGGTGGTGCTCGCCAAGGCGGCGCTCGAGGAGAAGGCGGAGCAGCTGTCGCTGACCTCCAAGTACAAGAGCGAGTTCCTGGCCAACATGAGCCACGAGCTGCGCACCCCCTTGAACAGCCTGCTGATCCTGTCGCGCCTCCTGGCCGACAACCCCGAGACCAACCTCAGCGACAAGCAGGTGGAGTTCGCCCGCACCATCCACGCCGCCGGCACCGACCTGCTGGGCCTGATCAACGACATCCTCGATCTGTCGAAGATCGAGTCCGGCACGGTGACGCTGGAGATCGGCGAGGTGGTGCTGGGCGACCTGCGCATGCACGTCGAGCGCACCTTCGCCCAAGTGGCGCAGGAAAAGGCCCTGGACTTCACCATCGACGTCGATCCGACGCTGCCCGCCACCATCCAGACCGACGAGAAGCGGCTGGAGCAGGTGCTGAACAACCTGCTTTCCAACGCCTTCAAGTTCACCGAGGCCGGCGGGGTGATCTTCCGCGTCGCGGTGGCGGGGCACGGCTGGAGCAGCGGGCACCCGGTGCTCAACGCGGCGCCCGCTGTGCTGGCCTTCAGCGTCGCCGACACCGGCATCGGCATCCCCGAGGACAAGCAGCGCACCATCTTCGAGGCGTTCCAGCAGGCCGACGGCACCACCAGCCGCAAGTACGGCGGCACCGGCCTCGGTCTGTCGATCAGCCGGGAGATCGCGCGGCTGCTGGGCGGCGAGATCCGGGTATCCAGCACCGTCGGGCAGGGCAGCACCTTCACCTTCTACATGCCACTGAACTTCGACCTCGCCACCCACACGCAGGGGACGAAGCGGGCCGACGCGCCGACCCGCCCGATCGTCGCCGCCGGGTCGGAGGAGGGGCTGGCGCTGCTGCAGATCCACCCGGCCACCGACGACCGCGAGCGCATCCGCGCCGGCGACCCGGTCGTGCTGGTGATCGAGGACGACGCCAAGTTCTCCTCCATCCTGATCGCCCTGGCGCGCGAGGCCGGGTTCAAGGTGGTGGTCGCCAACACCGGCGGGCAGGCGGTGCCGCTGGTGCGCAAGCACCGGCCGGAGGCGATCCTGCTGGACATCGGCCTGCCGGACATGGACGGCTGGGCGCTGCTCGACCTGCTGAAGCATGACCCGCTGACCCGCCACATCCCGGTGCACGTGATCTCCGCCAAGGATGAGCGGCACCGCGGGCTGGCGATGGGCGCCTTCGGCTACGACGAGAAGCCGGTGGACCGCGAGGCGGTGTTCGCCGCGCTGGGCCACATCAAGGACTACGCGGCACGGCCGTCCCGGTCGCTGCTGGTCGTCGAGGGCGAGGGCGGGCCGCTCTCCGCTGCGATCGGCGGGGCCGACATCGCTGTGACCGCCGCAACCTCGGCCGAACAGGCCGTGGCGGCGCTGGGGACGGGACCGGTGGACTGCGTGGTGATCGACCTCTCCCTGCCGCAGCCCGCCGATTTCGAGCTGCTGGAGGCGTTGCGCGGGCGCGACGCGACGGCGGACGTCCCGGTGATCGCCTACGTGCCGAACGGCCTGGACCCGGCGGACGAGGCGCGGCTGCGCCGGCTGGCGGACACCGCCGTTCTGAAGCCGGTCCGCACGCTGGATGCCGTGGTGGACACGGCGGCGCTGTTCCTGCACCGCCCGGTCGACCGCCTGCCGGAGGGGGAGCGCAGCGCCGTCCTCGACCGTCGGCAGCGCGACCCGTCGCTGGCCGGGCGGAACGTCCTCATCATCGACGACGACGTCCGCAACATCTTCTCGCTGGCGAGCGTGCTTGAGGCGCACGATATGACGGTCCTTCACGCGGAATCGGGGCGCGAGGGCATCGAGAAGCTCTCCCGCCACCCGGAGGTGGACGTGGTGCTGGTGGACATCATGATGCCGGAGATGGACGGCTACCAGACGATGCGGGTGATCCGCTCGATGCCGGAACTGGCGGGGGTGCCGATCGTCGCCGTGACGGCGAAGGCGATGAAGGGCGACCGCGAGAAGTGCATCGAGGCGGGGGCGACCGACTACGTGCCCAAGCCGGTGGACATCGACCACCTGTTGTCGCTGCTGCGCATCTGGACGGCCGCCGGCGTGGTGCTGCCCGAGAGGAGCGCATGACGCCACCCGACACCCCTTCCGACAAGGGCTGGACGATGCTCCCCCTTCCCACGTTGCGGGATCCGGGCGACGCGCCGCCGATCCCGGTCAGCATCCTGGTGGTGGACGACGACCCCCGCAACCTGCTGGCCATGCAGCAGGTTCTGGCGGACCTCGACGCCGAGGTGGTGCTGGCGCGCTCCGGCGCCGAGGCGCTGCGGCGGGTGCTCGACCAGGACTTCGCAGCGATCCTGCTGGACGTCCACATGCCGGAGATGGACGGCTACGAGACCGCCGAGCTGATCCGCCGGCGCGAGCGCTCCCGTCACGTGCCCATCATCTTCCTGACCGCCATCAACAAGGACGAGATGCACATCTTCCGCGGCTACGAGGCGGGCGCGGTGGACTACATGTTCAAGCCGGTCGAGCCGACGATTCTGCGCAGCAAGGTGTCGGTGTTCATCGATTTGCAGCGCAAGACGCTGGAGGTGAAGCGGCAGGCCGAGCAGAAGCAGCGCCTGCTGGCCGAGAACCTGCGCGTCCACACCGAGAAGCTGCAGGCCGAACAGGCGCTGCGCCGGTCCGAGGAGCGGCAGGGGCTGATCGTGCGGTCGCTGCCCATCGTGCTGTACACGGCCGCCGCCGACGGCGTCTCCTTCCGTTACCTGAGCGCCAACGCCGCCACCGTGCTCGGCTTCCCGGCCGAGCGCTTCCTGAACGATCCGGGCTTCTGGGAATCCCGCCTGCACCCTGACGACCGTGAGCGTGTGCTGGCGCAGCGGGCTTCCGGCGCGGACGGCGACGCGGCGATGATCGAGTACCGCTGGCAGGGCGCCGACGGCGGCTGGCGCGTGCTGCTCGACCACGCCGTGCTGCTGCGCGACGCCCGCGGCATGGCCAGCGAGCGCAGCGGCACCATCCTCGACGTTACCGAGACGAGGGAACTGCAGACCCAGCTCGCCCACGCGCAACGGATGGAGACCGTCGGCCAGCTGACCGGCGGCATCGCGCACGACTTCAACAACATGCTGATGGTCGTCATCGGCAGTCTGGAGCGGCTGTCGGGCATGGTGCCGGACGACGAGAAGGCGCAACGCCGCCTCGACATGGCGCTCCAGGCCTCGCTGCGCTGCTCCGACCTGACGCGCCGCCTGCTGTCCTTCGCGCGGCGCCAGCAGCTGCATCCGGAACCGGTCGACCTCAACGCGCTGGTGCGCGGCATGGGCGAGTTCATGGGGCGCACGCTGGGCAGCGGCGTCGAGCTGGTGATCGAGCCGGCGGACGGCGCGTGGCCGGCCATCGTCGACCGCAGCCAGGCGGAATCGGCGCTGCTGAACCTGGTGATCAACGCCCGCGACGCCATGGAAGGCGGCGGCCGGCTGACCCTGCGCATCGCCAATGTGCCGGCCGGGACCTCCGGCCTGCCGGAGCTGTCCGGCGACAGCGTGATGCTGTGCGTGTCGGACACCGGCTGCGGCATGCCCGCCGAGGTGCTGGAACGCGCCTTCGAGCCGTTCTTCACCACCAAGGACGTGGGCAAGGGCACCGGCCTCGGGCTCAGCATGATCCACGGCTTCATCAAGCAGTCCGGCGGCGCCATCCGGGTGGAGAGCACGGTCGGCGAGGGCACGTCCTTCCACCTCTACCTGCCGCGCGCCGACGCGCTGGCCGCCAACGGCTCCACGGCGGCGGCGGAGGGCTTGCCCCGTGGCGGCGGCGAGGTGGTGCTGGTGGTGGACGACGAGGAGGACGTCCGCGGCGTCGCCGCGTTCACCCTGCAGGAGCTCGGCTACACGGTGGTCGAGGTGTCCTCGCCACGGCAGGCCCTGGACATCCTCGACGAAGGGAAGGCGGTGGATCTGCTGTTCACCGACATCGTCATGCCGGGCGGCGTCAACGGCTTCGAACTCGCCCGTGCCGGCCTGGAGCGGCGGCCCGCCCTCAAGGTGCTCTACACCACCGGCTTCGCGCACGGCATCGACGGCGACGGTGCCGCCGGGTCCGCCATCCTGCGCAAGCCCTACCGCCGGCACGAGCTGGCCGAGGCGGTGCGGCGCACCCTGGCACCGGCCGCGGCCGGCTGACGAACCGCTCGACGGGCGCGCCCGCATGCCGTATGCCAAGGTCAGTTGAGGGGAGAAAGAGCATGAACCGGTCCGCACCGTCGCACCGCTTGCCGCCGGCTGGCGGCGGAGCCGCGAAGCGCCTCGTGATGTTCCTGCACGGCGTCGGCGCCCGCGGCGACGACCTGGAGCCGCTGGCCGACCTCTGGCGCGCCGCGCTCCCCGACGCCGCCATGAGCTTCCCGGACGCGCCGGAGCCGTTCGACCAGGCACCCTTCGGCCGGCAGTGGTTCAGCGTCACCGGCGTCACCGAGGCGAACCGGCCGCAACGTGTCGCCGCGGCGGCGCCGGCTTTCGACCGCGTGCTGGCGGAGGAGCTGGCCTGGGCCGGCGTCGTGCCGGAGGCGCTGATCCTCGTCGGCTTCTCGCAGGGGTCGATCATGTCGCTGGACGCGGTCGCCACCGGGCGCTGGCGGCCGGCGGCGGTGGTCGCCTATGCCGGGCGGCTGTCCCGCCCGCCGGCGCCGGGCGTCGCCACCACGACGCCGCTGCTGCTGGTGCACGGCGCCGCCGACCCGGTCATCCCGGTGCGCGAGACCGAGCAGGCCGCCGTGGCGCTGCGCGGCGCCGGCTTCAGCGTCGACGTGCGGATCGAGCCGGGCATCGACCACACCATCACGCCGGCCGGCGCGCAGGCCGGCCTCGCCTTCCTCAAGGCCACCCTCGGGAGCGCCCCATGAAGCTCGATCACCCCGAGCATCAGGCCCCTGCGGACGCGGAACAGCGCCGCGCCGTCCGGCCGGTGATCTGCTATCCGGTGGACACCCTCGCGCCGCCGGACCTCGCGGCCTACCGTGCGGCGCGCGACGGCTGGGAGACGGTGGCGGAGGTCGTCGTGCCGCCGCGCGAGGCGCGCTGCTTCGAGGTTCCGGCGGGCGGATTCTTCCGCATTGTCAGCGTCGAGGGGCCGCAGGTCGGCGATCTCAACCTCTGGGCGGCCGACGACCTGACCGAGCGCTTCTTCTCCGGCAAGACGCGGGCGCTGCACGGCACGCACCTGTCCACCGGCGACCGGCTGTGGTCGTCGCTGCCGCACCTGCGGCCGATGGCGACGATCACCCAGGACACGCTGGACTGGTACGGTTTCGACGAATGGGGTGGCTCGGTCCACGACGTGATCGGGACGCGTTGCGATCCCTACACGCACCGGCTGCTGGCGGGTGGGGACTATCATCACTGCTGCCACTCGAACCTGACGCGGGCGCTTGCCGGCCAGGTGGGGCGTGCGTGCGCGGAGGTGGAGCCGGTCGTGCACGACGTGCTGAACGTCTTCATGTGCACCGGCTTCACCCGTGACACCGGGCAATACTTCATGAAGGCCAGCCCGGTGCGGCCCGGCGACTTCCTGGAGTTCTTCGCCGAGATCGACCTGCTGGGCGCGCTCTCCGCCTGCCCGGGCGGCGATTGCAGCGCCGAGCATTCGAGCGACGCCGCGGCCTGCCATCCCCTGCTGGTCGAGGTCTACCGCCCCAAGGCACCGCCGCGCGGCTGGACGTCGCCGCCGCGCAACGGCTACGGCGGCGGCCACGGCTGCTGAGGCGGGACCCCACGCCGGCCCCTTCCCTGATCCTTGTCTTTCGCGGTATCGCGCACGCGCCGGTACGGGAACGAGTCGGCACGCGCTGGAGGGCGTCGTGCTGTGCCCGAAGGGATATGGCGTTCGTTCCGGCATTCCCGCGCAGCGCCGTGCCTGTTTGGGAGGCAGCGGTCGGACGACGGTCCTGCGCATGGGGCTTTGCCGGTCGTGTCCACGGGTCTCCAAAACACTGGCGGGCGTGCCGGCGTGGCACGCCCCTTTTTTCGGTACCGCTTTGCCGTGGGCGGGGGTTGCCAAACGGGCGGCGTGCGACGATGCTGCCGGCCTCACCGCCTGCCGCAGGAGCCCGCGCATGTCCACCGCCAAGATCCTTCTTCTCGGCTCCGGAGAACTCGGCAAGGAGTTCGTGATCGCGGCCAAGCGCCTGGGCTGCGAGGTCGTCGCCTGCGACAGCTACGCCAACGCCCCGGCCATGCAGGTGGCGGACGCGTGCGAGGTGTTCTCCATGCTCGACGAAGCGGCCCTGCGCGCCGCCATCACGAAGCACGCGCCGGACTTCATCGTCCCGGAGATCGAGGCGATCCGCACCGAGGTGCTGCACGACTTCGAGGACGCCGGGGTGACGGTCGTCCCCTCCGCCCGCGCCGCGACGATGACCATGAACCGCGACCGCATCCGCGAGGTCGCCGCCACCGAGCTTGGCCTGCGCACCTCGCGCTACCGCTACGCCGAGAGCCTCGACGAGGTCCGCGCGGGGGCCGAGCACACCGGCCTGCCCTGCGTCATCAAGCCGGTGATGTCGTCGTCGGGCAAGGGCCAGAGCACCGTGCGCACGGCGGACGAGCTGCAAGCCGCCTGGGAGTACGCCGTCGCCAACATGCGCGGCGACCGGCGCAAGGTCATCGTCGAGGAATTCGTTGCCTTCGAGTACGAGATCACTCTGCTGACCATCCGCACCCGCGACGGCGTGCTGTTCTGCGAGCCCATCGGACACCGGCAGGAGCGCGGCGACTATCAGGAATCCTGGCAGCCGGTCGCCATGCCGCAGCCGCTGCTGGACGACGCCAAGGCGATGGCGGCCAAGGTGGTGGACAACCTGGGCGGCTACGGCATCTTCGGCGTCGAGTTCTTCGTGACGAAGGACGAGGTGGTCTTCTCCGAGCTGTCGCCGCGCCCGCACGACACCGGCATGGTGACCCTGCTGTCGCAGAACCTGTCGGAGTTCGACCTGCACGCCCGCGCCATCCTGGGCCTGCCGATTCCGCGCATCCACGTGCACGGCCCGTCCGCGTCGGCGGTGATCCTCGCTGACCGGGAGGCGGATCGCTTCGCCATCGAGGGACTGGCGGAGGCGCTGGCGCACGGCACGCCCGACCATGACGTCGACGTGCGGCTGTTCGGCAAGCCGACCACGCGCAAGAACCGCCGCATGGGCGTGGCGCTGGCGTCCGGGGCGACGCTCGACGAGGCGCGGGAGCGCGCCCTCAAGGCCGCGGCGGCGATTACGATCCGCTATTCGGAGTGAACCCGTCGGGCGTGCCGCGCTCGCAAGCCTCGAGGCGGCCCTTGGCGTCCTCCTCCATGGCGCGCAGCTCGGCCAGGGCCTCATCCACCTCGACACGCATCTGTTCCAGCGCGTCGATGCGGCGGCGGATCTTCGCCAGGCCGTCGCGGTACTGCTCCGCGTTGGGTTCCGTCGGGCGGTAGTGCGCCAAGTATTCCCGGATCTCTTCCAGGGAAAATCCCAGCCGGCGGAACTTCATGATAAGTAGTAGGCGCGCCCGATCCCGGTAGTCGAAGACGCGCGCCGTGCCGGCGCGCTGCGGGGTGAGCAGTCCCTTCTCCTCGTAGAAGCGCAGCGCCTGCGCCGTCAAGGAGAACTCCTTGGCCAGTTCGGAAACGCTGTACAGCTTGTTCCTGTCGGACAAAACACACCTCCGGCCCGCACGCACCATGGCGTGCATCGGTCGGACCGTCAAGGCGGGGCGCCGTCACTCCAGCGCGATCTCGCCCTTCACCTCGTGCGACAGATCCAGGCCGTCGACGGTCAGCACCACGCGGGCCTGCAGCCTCTCGTTCCCCTTCAGCCGGCCGGCGGCCAGCGCCTCGCCGACGGCACGCTCGATCTCGCGCTGCGACGTCACGCCGACCACTTTGAGGAACTTGCGCACGTCCATGTTGAAGGTGTCGTCGTTCATCGGAAAACCCCCACCGTTGCCGGGATGAAAACCCCCGGCGGGCCTCCGGGGTTCCGTGGACGCCGCCATCCGGCATAGTCTGGAACGGTTGGTTTTGCGAACGCGAACGATCTGCGACAGTGCGATCGGGTGCCGTCCCGTGCGCCCGCCCGTCCGCAACGTCGATCCCTGGACATGGTGAAACGGCCCACCGAACTGATTTACGGAGTCGGCGACGTCCCGCCGGTTCCGGTGATCCTCCTGCTGTCGCTCCAGCATCTGGCGCTGATCGCCATCTATCTGGTGATCGCGGTGACCGTCGCCCGCATGGCCGGACTGGACGCAGAGGCGGGCGGCCGGCTGGTCAGCCTCACCATGATCGCCGGTGGGATCGGCGCCGTCCTCCAGGTGCTCGGGCGGCGCGGGATCGGCTCCGGCTTCCTGGTGCCGACGACGACGACGACCATCCTGCTGCCGCCGGTCGGTCTCGCCATCGCCAAGGGCGGCTTGGCGCTGGCGTTCGGCATGAGCATGGTGACGGCGCTGACCGTCATCGCGCTGTCGCAGACGATCCGCCGCCTTCGCCCGCTGTTCCCGGCGGAGATCGCCGGCTTCGTCGTCTTCATCGTCGGCATCTCGGTGATGGTGCTGGCGGAACGCAGCTTTCTCGGCGTGCAGGTCGCGGCGGAGCTGCGCGGGCCGCACCTCGCCGTCGCCGTCCTGACGCTGGCGACCATCGTCGGCATCAGCGTGTGGGGCGGGTCGCGGCTGCGGCTGTTCTGCCCGCTGATCGGCATCGGGATCGGCTACGCCGCGTCGCTTCCGCTGGGGCAGTTCCCGCGCACCGCGCTGGCCAGCCTGGAGGCGGCGCCGCTGTTCGCGCTGCCGCGCCTGGGCTCCTTCGGCCTCGCCTTCGACGCCGGGCTGCTGATCCCGTTCCTCATCGCCGGGCTCGCCATGTCGCTGAACACGGTGGGCGCGGTGACGGCGGCGCAGAAGGCCAACGACGCGGAGTGGAAGCGGCCGGACATCGCCAACATCGGCCGCGGCCTGCTGGCCGACGGGCTGGCCAACCTGGTGGCCGGGCTGATCGGCGGGGTGGGGCAGTCCTCCACCTCCGGCGCGGTCGGGCTGTCGGTGGCGACCGGGGCGACCTGCCGGGTGATCGGCTTCGGCATCGCGGCGCTGCTGGTCCTGCTGTCGCTGTCGCCGAAGCTGTCCATGGCGCTCCTGATCATGCCCGACCCGGTCATCGGCGCGGCGCTGCTGTTCAGCGGCTGCTTCCTGGTGGTCAACGGCATGCAGGTGATGGCGTCGCGCCTGCTCGACCCGCGCAAGGTGTTCATGCTGGGCATCTCGCTGACCTTCGGGCTGGCCCGGCTGTTCGATCCAGAGTATTTCCGCGACGCGCCGTCGTGGCTGGAGCCCTGGGTCGGGTCGCCGATGACGGTGTCGGTCAGCCTGGCGATCCTGCTGAATGCGCTGTTCCGCATCGGGATCCACAAGCGCAGCCGCTTCACCATCGACGGGGCGGTGCTCGACCACGACCGGCTGGACGCGTTCATGACGGCGCAGGGCCAGCTGTGGGGCGCCGGGCCGGAGGTGGTCTACCGCGCCCGCTTCGGCACGCACGAGGTCATCGAGATGCTGGTCGCCCGCGGCATGGTGCAGCCGCAACCCGACGGCGCCCGCACGATCGCCGTCAACACCCGGTTCGACGAGTTCAGCTTTGCGGTGACCGTCGAGTACGAGGGCGAGCACCTCGCGCTCGACGACATCCAGCTGTCCGAGGAGGAGATCTTCGAGAGCGAGGACGGCGAGCGTCACCTCGCCAAGTTCATGATCCGCCGCGTCGCCGACAGCGTGCGCTCCGAACGGCGCGGGGAGCGCAACGCCATCACCCTGCTGTTCCAGGCCTGACCCCCGGCCTACTCCTCCGGCACCGCGCGCTCCAGCTCCGCCAGCCAGATGCGGGCGTTGCCGTCCGAGGGCGCGCGCCAGTCGCCGCGCGGCGACAGCGAGCCGCCGGCCGTCACCTTCGGCCCGTTCGGCATGGCCGAGCGCTTGAACTGGCTGAAGCCGAAGAAGCGTCGGATGAACACCCGCATCCAGCCGCGGATCTCCGCCAGCGTGAAGGCCCGCCGCTTCTCCTCCGGGTACCCGGCCGGCCAGTCGCCGCGCGCCGCGTCGCCCCAGGCGTGCAGCGCCAGGAAGGCGATCTTCGACGGCCGGAAGCCGTAGCGTAGCGTGTAGAACAGCGTGAAGTCCTGCAGGTCGTACGGCCCGACCACCGATTCCGAACTCTGCATCGCCTTCTCGCTGTCGGCGGGGACCAGCTCGGGCGAGATCTCGGTCTTCAGGATGGCGTCCAGGGTGTCGAGCGCGTCCGTGCTGAACAGGCGGGCGCCGATCACCCAGCGGATCAGGTGCTGGATCAGCGTCTTCGGCACCCCGGCGTTGACGTTGTAGTGCGCCATCTGGTCGCCGACGCCGTAGGTGCACCAGCCGAGCGCCAGTTCCGACAGGTCGCCGGTGCCGATCACGATGCCGTCGTGGTGGTTGGCGAGGCGGAACAGGTAGTCGGTGCGCAGCCCTGCCTGCACGTTCTCGAACGTCACGTCGTAGACCGGCTCGCCGCGGGCGAAGGGGTGGTCGAGGTCCTTCAGCATCTGGTTGGCGGCCGGCCGGATGTCCAGCTCGTGGTGCGACACGCCGAGCGCCCGCATCAGCCGCAGCGCGTTCCCCTTGGTCTTGTCGCTGGTGCCGAAGCCCGGCAGCGTGTAGGCCAGAATGTCGGTGCGCGGCCGCTCCAGCAGGTCGAAGGCGCGCGCGGCGACGATCAGCGCGTGCGTGGAATCCAGCCCGCCCGACACGCCGATCACCACCCGCCCGATGCCGGTGGCGCGCAGCCGCTGCACCAGCCCAGCGACCTGGATGTTGTAGGCCTCGTAGCAGTCCAGCTCCAGCCGCTCGCGCACCGCCGGCACGAAGGGGAAGCGCGCCACGGCGCGCCGCAGGCCGACGTCGCCGGACGGCGGATCGACGCGGAACGCGATCCGCCGAAAGCCGCCGGTCACGGCGCCGTGGACGCGGCGGTTGTCGTCGAAGCTGCCCATGCGCTGCCGCTCCTGGCGCAGCAGGTCGAGATCGACGTCGGCGACCGCCATCTGCGGGCCCTGCGGGAAGCGGCCGGTCTCGGCCAGCGTCTCGCCGTTCTCGAAGATCGAGGTCTGGCCGTCCCAGGCGAGGTCGGTGGTCGACTCGCCCGCCCCGGCCGAGGAGTACAGGTAGGCGGCGAGGCAGCGCGCCGACTGCGACTTGCACAGCAGGCGGCGGGTTTCCGCCTTGCCGATGGTGATGTTGCTGGCCGACAGGTTGGCCAGCACCGTCGCGCCGGCCAGCGCCGCCTCGGCGCTCGGCGGCACGGCGACCCAGAGGTCCTCGCAGATCTCGGCGTGGACCGTCAGCCCGTCCAGGTCCTCGGCGGTGAACAGCAGGTCGGGGCCGAACGGCGCCTCGTGGCCGGCGACGGTGACGCTCGCCCCCTCCGTCCCGGCACCGGAGGCGAAGTGGCGGCGCTCGTAGAACTCGCGGTAGTTGGGCAGGTGCACCTTGGGTACGACGCCCAGCAGCCGGCCGCGGTGCACCGCCACCGCTGTGTTGTAGATGCGCCCCATGTGGCGCAGCGGAGCGCCGACCAGGATCAGCGGCATCAGGGTGCGCGAGTCCTCGACCAGCCGCGCCACGGCGGCCTCCACCGCGTCGAGCAGGCAGTCCTGCAGGAACAGGTCGTCGATGGCGTAGCCGGACAGCGCCAGCTCCGGGTACAGAGCCACCGCCACCGCCTGGTCGTGGCATTGCCGCGCGCTGTCCAGCACGGCCTGCGCGTTGGCCATCGGGTCGGCCAGCGTGCAGGTGGTGGTGCAGGTGGCGACCCGCGCCATGCCGTGCCGGTAGATCGACCGGAAGTCCTGGCCCCGATCCTTGCCCTTGGCGCTCATCCCCACGTCTCCGGATGCCGTGCGAGTCCATCACGATAGCAACCGGCGAGGCCCGCCGCACGTCCCGCCCGACATCACGCGTGCGCTGCGCCGTCACCGCTATCGCCAACTTGGCAACGGAAACCTATCTCATCCCCAGCGCCTCCGACCTGAGACGGGCGGCCCTGAGCGTGAACGACGGAAAAGGAGGACAGGCGTGGCGGAGACCGAGCCCCGGAATGGCTACCGGCATTTCCAGACCATCCCGACGCGCTGGATGGACAATGACGTCTATGGCCACGTCAACAACGTCGTCTACTACAGCTATTTCGACACGGTGGTGAACCAGTACCTGATCGAGACGGGCGCGCTGGTCATCGAGTCCAGCCCGGTCATCGGCCTGGTGGTGGAGACCGGCTGCCGCTATTTCGCGCCGATCACCTTCCCCGACCGGGTGGAGGCGGGCTTGCGCGTGGCGAAGCTTGGCAACAGCAGCGTGCGCTACGAGGTCGGGCTGTTCCGCAACGACGATCCCGAGGCGGCGGCCAGCGGCCACTTCATCCACGTCTACGTGGACCGCGAAACCCGCCGGCCGGTGCGCGTGCCGGACGCCATGCGCGCCGTGCTCGCGCCGCTGCTGAATACTCCTTCCTGAATATGACGCGTACGGGTATCCTGGGCGCACCGCCGTTCGCTTTTTCCGGTCGCGCGTCCGAGAGACCCCATGTCCGAAGGCCTTCTGTTCCCGCGCGCCGCGCCCTCCGCGGCAGCCCCGAAGAAGACCAAGAAGCCCAGCCTGCTGGAGAAGAGCCTCGGCTTCCTCATGGAGGAGGTGCGCGAGCAGCCGGGGGGGCAGGGCGACCTGCCCATCGACTACGACAAGCTGCGCCACGGCATCCGCGAGCAGATCGTCGCGGCGCTGTTCAGCTACCTCGATTCCAAGCACCAGCTGACCGAGGCCAAGCGGCACGAGGTCGAGCTTCTCCTCAAGCTGCCGAGGGAATGGTCGCTGGCGGCGGAGCCGGACACCCGCTACGTCGGCCTGCAGACCCTGTTCGACATCCGCCTGCGCGTGCCCGGCGACGCCGCGTGCGAGCCGCACCCGAGCTGGCTGGGCGAGAGCGCCGCGTACGGCGTGCCGTCCTGGGTGGTGCGGTTGTCGGTGATCGAACCGCTGCTCGACACGCTGAGCAACGACGACCGGCAGAAGCTGCTGCGCTACCTGGAGCAATGCATCCTCAAGCGCGAGGAGCCGCAGGCGAAGACCTTTCCGTTCGCGCAGGACCACCCCTGCGCGGCCGTCTTCATCTTCGCCGACAGGTTCACGCAGCCGGAGAACATCGCCATCGTCAAGCGGGCGCGGGAGATCCCCGGCAAGGCCTCGCTGATCGGCGGGCAGCTGCGCCACCTGAAGACGCCCAAGCAGATCGCCTTCGTCAACGACGCCTCGAAGGAGACGCTGTCGGCGATGATCCACGTCGTCCGCTCCGCCCAGGCGCGGGCGGAGGAGTTCTGCGCCAAGAACCCCAAGGACTCGCTGCCGCGCGACGCCATGTCGTCCGGCGACTGCTTCGAGGATCTGTGCGCGGTCGAGCCGCTGCTGATGCAGCTGTTCAGCGAGGACGCCCAGGACGTCAAGGAGCGGGACAACTGGGTCGCCTTCCTCAGCGACATGCTGAACGCCAAGGGCATCGATACCTGGCCGGCGCTCAACAACCACTCCAACCACATCGACCTGCTGCGCAAGCACGCTGACGCGCTCCAGGTCATCATGGACAACCTGGAGCACTTCTCTGACGGCAAGATCAAGCTGTTCCTGGAATCCTTCAATTCCATCGAGATGATGGAGCGCTTCTATGGCCAGCTGAAGCAGGACTTCCCGGACTCGCTGAAGCGCATCCTGCCGCTGCCGAACTTCGACGCGATCCTGCGCAAGGCGGCGGACGCCTTCAAGGACAACCGCAAGGCGGACTACGACACGGTGGTGCAGACCATGCGCACCCGCCTGGAGGCCATGCTGTCGGCCGAGCAGAAGCACGAGGCGAACGCCCACGGCAACGTGAGGGGAACGCAGTTCTGATCTTTCGGCCCTCCCCCAGCTCCGCTGGGGGAGGGTTGGGTGGGGGCAGCGGCGTGCACGAGAATCACCGCCTGCCGCTTACGCCGTAGCCCCCACCCTCCCCACGTCGTGGGTCCCCTCCCTCCCCCGCCGGAGGCAGGGGAGGGCTGGCCGGCTCACCCCACCTTCCGCGCCGCCGTCTTCTGCCCGACGCCCAGGTGCTGCTCCAGCGCCGAGCCGTCCTCGCGCAGCGCCGCGCTGGTGCCCTCGTAGACGATGGCGCCGCGGTCGAGGATGATCGCCTTGTCGGTCACCTTCAGGATCTTGCGGGCGTGCTGTTCGACCACGATGCTGGCGATGGCGTCCTCGCGGAAGATGCGGTTCAGCGCCTGCAGCAACTCCTCGACGATGATCGGCGCCAAGCCCTCGGTCGGCTCGTCCAGCAGCAGCACCCTGGGGTTCAGCACCAGCGCGCGGCCGACCGCCAGCATCTGCTGCTCACCGCCCGAGAGCTGGTTGCCCAGGTTGCTCCGCCGCTCGCGCAGGCGCGGGAACATGGAGTAGACGCGCTTCACGTCCCACGGCCCCGGCCGCGCCACGGCGGTGAGGTTCTCCTCCACCGTCAGCGACTTGAAGATGTTGCGCTCCTGCGGCACCCAGCCGATGCCGGCGTGGGCGCGCTGGTCGGGGCGCAGCCCCGTCACGTCGCGGCCGTCCACGGTGATCGTGCCGCCGAAGCGGCGCGTCGTGCCGACGATGGCGTTGAGCAGCGTCGTCTTGCCCACCCCGTTGCGGCCGAGCAAGGCCAGCGCCTCGCCCGCCTTCAGCGTCAGCGAGACGCCGTTGACCACCACCGCCTCGCCGTAGCCGGCGGTGATGCGGTCGAGAACCAGCGTGTCAGTCATCGTCGCCCTCGCCCAGATAGACCGCCTTCACCTCCGGGTCGGCGGCGATCTCGTCCACCGAGCCCTCCTTGAACAGCGCGCCGTTGACCAGCACCGAGATGCGCTCGGCGAAGCTGAACACCAGGTCCATGTCGTGCTCGATCAGCAGCACCGAGACGTCGCGCGGCAGCGAGGCCACCGCCGCCAGGATCTCGTGCCGGTCGCCCTCGGGCACGCCGGCCGCCGGCTCGTCCAGCAGCAGCACGCGCGGCCGGCAGGCGAAGGCCACGGCGATCTCCAGCAGGCGCTGCTTGCCGTAGGCCAGCGTGGAGGTCTTCAGCTCCAGCTCGTCCACGAGGTGGAAGCGCTCGGCGATCTCCACCACCTCGTCGACGATCTCGCGCTTGGTGCCGGTCGGGCGCCACCAGTCGCGCCCGCCGCCCATGCGCTCCGACACCGCCAGCCCGATGGTCTCCAGCGGCGTCAGCGCGGCGAACAGCTGGTTGATCTGGAAGGTGCGCGCGAGGCCCTTGTGCACGCGCTGCTCGCGCTTGGTGCGGGTGATGTCGACGCCGTCCAGGTAGATGCTGCCGGATGTGGGCGTCAGCACGCCGGTCAGCAGGTTGATGAAGGTGGTCTTGCCGGCGCCGTTCGGGCCGATCAGGGCGTGGCGGGCGCCGCGCTCCAGGCGGAACGAGACGTTGTCGGTGGCGCGCAGCGCGCCGAACTCGCGCTGCAGGTTGCGGGTTTCCAGGGCGACGGCCATGGCTCAGGTCCTCCGTGCCAGCCGGCGCACGGCCGCGGCGACGCCGCCGACCATCCGCTCGCGCCCGACCAGCACCAGCGCGATCAGGAAGATGCCGATCCAGAAGTGCCAGTACTGCGGCGTGAAGCCGGCCAGCATGTCCTGCAAGAGCTTGAACAGCACCGCGCCGACCAGCCCGCCGTAGAGATAGCCGGTGCCGCCGATGATGAGGATCAGCATCACGTCGGCGGAGCGGTGGAACTCCAGCACATCGACCGAGACGAACTGCGTGGTCTGCGCCAGCAGCGCCCCGGCGACGCCGGCGTAGGCCGCCGACAGGGTGTAGACCTGGACCAGCCGCCCGTTGACCGGCACGCCGACCGCGGCGGCGCGCAGCGGGTTGTCGCGGATCGACAGCAGCGACAGGCCGAAGGGCGAGTTGGTGATGCGCCGCGCCGCCAGGAACAGCACGAACAGCACGCTCAGGCTGTAGGCGTAGGCGGTGGTGCCGAACAGATCGAACTCGAACCAGCCGGCCACCGGCCCCATCATGATGCCCTGCAACCCGTCGGCGCCGCCGGTTAGCCACGCCATCTGGTTGGCCAGCTCGCCCAGGATCAGCGCGATGCCCATGGTCACCATCAGCCGCGTCAGGTCGGTGCCGCGCAGCACGAGGTAGCTGGTCGCCCAGCCCAGCACGGCGGTCAGCGCCGCCGCGGCGACGAGGCCGGCCAGCGGCTCGGTGATCCCGTGCGTGGCGAGCAGCCCGGCGCAGTAGGCGCCGACGCCGAAGAAGGCGGCGTGGCCCAGCGAGATCACCCCGGCGAAGCCCAGGATCAGGTCGAGCGACAGCGCGAACAGGCCGAGGATGGCGATCTCGTTGAGGATCAGGTGCTTGGACGGCAGCAGCAGGACGGAGGCCAGGGTGGCGGCCCAGAACACCGCCTCCAGCGGGCGCCAGCGGCGGCGGCGCTTCAGCGCGGCGACGACGCGCGCGGCGGTGGCGGGGGCCGGGTGGTGCCCGGCGGGCGCCGGCTCGGCGGCCAGACCGATGGTCATGGCGGTCTCCTCGGTGGCGGTCATCAGCGCGCTCTCGCAAAAAGGCCCTGCGGGCGCACGAGCAGGAAGACGATCATCAGCGTGTAGATCACGAACGCACCGGCGGCGGGCACGTAGTACTTGCCGGCGACGTCGGCGACGCCGAGGACAAGCGAGGCGACGAACGGCCCGGTCAGGGTTGTCGTGCCGCCGACGGTGACGACGATCAGGAAGTAGATCATGAACTTCAGCGGGAACACCGGGTCGAGCCCCAGGATCTCCGCCCCCAGCGCGCCGCCCAGCCCGGCGAGGCCGGAGCCCACCGCGAAGGTGGCGGCGAAGATGACGTTGACGTTGATGCCCAGCCCCTGCGCCACCCGCCGGTCGTCCACCGCGGCGCGCAGCCGGCTGCCGAAGCGGGTCTTCGACAGGATGAGCTGCAGCACCACCACCAGAACCGTGCAGATGGCGATGATGAAGGAGCGGTAGAGGCCGACGTTGACGCCCAGGATCTCCACACGCCCCTGCAGCGCCGCCGGCAGCTTGATGATCTGCTGCTGCGAACCCATCAGGTAGTCCACGGACGCCACGGCGACGAACACCAGGCCGATGGAGAACAGCACCTGGTCCAGGTGGCTCTTGCCGTAGAGCTGGCGGTACAGCGTGCGCTCCAGCACAAGGCCGAGCAGCGCGGTGAACAGGAAGGCCAGCGGCAGGGTGGCCACGAAGGGCACGCCGAACTCGTTCATCAGCACGATGGTGGCGTAGCCGCCGGCCATGGCGAAGGCGCCATGGGCGAGGTTCACGAAGTTCATCAGCCCCAGCGTCACCGACAGGCCGCAGGAGAGGATGAACAGAAGCATGCCGTAGGCGATGCCGTCGAACAGCAGGGTCAGCATCGGGGAACTCCGTGCGCGGGGCTGTCAAAGCCCCTCTCCCTTGACGGGAGAGGGGTTGGGGAGAGGGTGGCGCCGCGAAGCGGCCAAGTTTCTTCCCCCTCTCCCCAAACCCCTCCCCCGCGAGGGGGGAGGGGCTTTAAGGCCCTTACTTCTTGGCCGCCTTGACCGGATCCTTGACGTTCGGGACCGTGTCGAACTCGACGTTGTAGAGTTCGCCGTCCATGCGCTCGACCTTGCGGATGTAGACGTTCTGGATGATGTCGCGGGTCTGCGGGTCGATGGAGATGGGGCCGCGCGGGCTGGTCCAGCTCATGCCCTTCATCGCCGCGACCAGCGCGTCGCCGCCGGTGGCGCCGTTGGTCTTCTTCAGCGCCTCGTAGATCAGGTGCATGCCGTCATAGCCGGCGACCGCCATGAAGTTCGGCCGCATGCTGTGCATCTTCTTGAAGCTGTCGACGAACGCCTTGTTCTCCGCCGACGGATGCGCGGCCGAGTAGTGGAAGGAGGTCACCGCGCCCAGCGCCACGTCGCCCATGTCGTTCAGCAGGTCGTCGTCGGTCATGTCGCCGGTGCCGATCAGCTTGACGCCGGACTTGTCCAGGCCGCGCTCGACGAACTGCTTCATGAAGATCGAGCCGATGCCCGACGGCACGAAGACGAACAGCGCGTCCGGCTTGGCGTCGGCGACGCGCTGCAGGAACGGCGCGAAGTCCGGGTTGCGCAGCGGCACGCGCAGGCTGTCCACCGCGCCGCCCTGCTTGGTCAGCGCCTCGACGAACGCCTTCTCGGCGTCGATGCCCGGGCCGTAGTCGGCGACCATGGTCATCGCCTTCTTGATGCCGTTCTTGGCGGCCCAGTCGGCGACCGGCGTGGTTACCTGCGGCAGCGTCATGCTGGTGCGCACCACGTAGGGCGAGGCCTCGGTGATGGTGGCGGTGGCGGCGGCCATGACGACCTCCGGCACCTTGGCCTGGGTGGCGATCGGCGCGGCGGCGAGCGCCAGCGGCGTCAGGCCGAAGCCGGCGAGGAAGGACACCTTGTCGTTGACCACCAGTTCCTGCGCCAGACGCTTGGTCAGGTCGGGGGTGCCGGTGTCGTCCTTGACGATCACCTCCACCTTCTTGCCGGCCACCGTGGCGCCGTTCTGCGCCTGATAGAGCTTCACGGCGGCCTCGATCTGCCGGCCGGTCGAGGCGAACGGGCCGGTCATCGGCAGGATCAGGCCGATCTTCACGGTGTCCTGGGCGAACGACGGCGGGGCGGCGGCGAGCAGCGCCGCAGCGGCGGCGGCGCCCAGCAGGAAGGTGCGCTTTGCGATCATGGTTTCCTCCTCTCCTCGGTTTCTTATGTCGGCATCGTGCGGCGGATGGCGTCGAGGACGCCGCCCAGGGGATCGGCGTCCGCCGGCTTCGGCATCTTGGCGCCGGTGTCGGCGGCCCAATCCTGGCGGGCGGCGATGGCGAGGCTCATCAGCGGCTCGCAGCCGGTGTCGGCCACGGTCTTGGCGACCTCGCGCATCTCCTCGGCGCGGCGGCGGCCGTGCTGGAGCGAGCGGCGGATCATGTAGCCGGCCAGCTCCTCCCAGTTGGTGTTCGGCATGGTGTCGCTCAGCGAGCGCAGCACGTCGTCCTCGACGCCGTAGGCGCGGGCGCTGACCAGACACTCCATGACCAGCGCCTCCAGGCCCTTGATCATGACGCTGCGGCACATCTTGACCGAGGACGCGGCGCCCTCCCGGTCGGAATAGACCTGGAAGTCCAGCCCCAGCGTTGCGGCCACGGGCGCGAAGGCGGCGGCGTGCCGGCCACCGAGCAGCATCGGCGTCTTCAGGCCCTTCGGCGGCACAGAACTCATCACCGCGGCCTCGACGTACCGGCCGCCGGCGGCGTTGACCGCTTCCGACGCCTCGCGCTTGACGCCCGGCGAGACGGAGTTGACGTCGACGAAGAAGGCTTGCCGCTCGATCCCCGGCAGCACCGACCGCGCTGCGTCGAGCGCCGAGCCGGCGGTCACCGCGCAGATCACCAGCTCCGCACCGCGCACCGCAGCCGGGGCGTCGGGGCAGACCTCCACCTCCTGGGCGCGGGCGTTGCGCAGCTGCGCGCTGTCCGGGTTGGCGAAGGCGATGTCGAAGGCGCGCAGGTCGGTCGCGCCGAGCGCCCGCAGGTCGCGGGCGAAGATGCGGCCGACCTCGCCGAAGCCGATCAGCGCGATGCGCGCGGGAAGCGTGCTCATCGGTTACCCTCCCAGACGGCGGCGGGAATGAAGACCTCGCCGGCCATCAGCTTGCGCGCCGTGCGCAGCAGGGCCGAGCGCTTGACCGACACTCCCTCGGCCTCCGGATCCAGTTCGATCTCGACCGAGAAGAAGCCGGTCGGGTGCTCGACGTCGAGCCGCTGCACGGCGCCGCCGCCGGAGAGCGTCTCCACCGGGGCGGCCACCGAGCCGGGCAGGACGCAGGCGGTGGCGACGCTGACCGCGCCCAGCACACCGATCGCCTCGTGCACCCGGTGCGGGATGAAGGTGCGGGTGTTGATGACGCCGCCGGCCATCGGCGGAGAGACCAGCGACATCTTCGGCATCGTCTTCTTCGACACGTCGCCGAGGTTCATCAGCCGGCCGGCGGCCAGCCGGATCGCCTCGACGCGGGCCTTGAGCTCGGCGTTGCCCTCCAGGTCGGCCGGCGTCTCGGCGCCGCTGACGCCGAGGTCGGAGGCGCGCAGCACCACGACCGGCATGCCGTTGTCGATCAGCGTGACGTCCACGCCCTCGACGCGGTCGCAGGCGTTGCCGGTCGGCAGCAGCGCGCCGCAGGTGGTGCCGGCCACGTCCAGGAAATCCAGGATGATCGGCGCCGCGGTGCCCGGCACGCCGTCGATGGCGGCGTCGCCGTGGTAGCGCACGACGCCGCCCGGCGTCTGCACGGTGGCCACCGCGACGTCGCCGCTGTTGACCATGTGGATGCGGACCTTCGTCAGGTTCCCGGTGGCGGGCACCAGCCCCTTCTCGATGGCGAAGGGGCCGACGCCGGCCAGCATGTTGCCGCAGTTCTGACCGAGGTCCACCCGCGGCTCGTCCACCACCACCTGGGCGAACAGGTAATCGACGTCGGCGTCCGGCCGGGTCGGCGGGCCGACGATGGCGACCTTGCTGGTCAGCGGGTGCGAGCCGCCCAGCCCGTCGATCTGCCGCAGGTCGGGCGAGCCCATCACCGCCAGCAGCACGCGCTCGCGCAGCTCCGCGTCGGACGGCAGATCGCTGGCCAGGAAGTACGGCCCCTTGGAGGTGCCGCCGCGCATCAGGACGCAGGGGATGGCCGTCTGCATGGGCTTAGCCCCCAGTCTTCGAAGCTGCTTTGAAATCCGCGATGGTGTCGAAGTAGACGAGGCCCTTCTCCGCCAGCTTGGCGCGCATGCCGTAGACGTCGAGGCCCAACTCGCCGCGCTGGAACTTGGCGCGGTTGGCCTCCTCCTTGGCGAGGCGGGCGCGGGCGGCGGCGAGCGCGGAGTCCACCTCGCCGGCCGGAACCACGGCCACGCCGTCGTCGTCGGCGATGATCACGTCGCCGGCTTCCACCGCCTGCCCGGCGCAGACCACCGGCAGGTTGATGGTGCCCAGCGTCTCCTTCACCGTGCCCTGCGCGGACACCGCCTTCGACCAGACCGGGAAGCCGATCTCTTGCAAGGGCGCCAGATCGCGGCAGCCGGCCTCGATGATGGTGCCGCGCACGCCGCGCGCCTTCAGCGCGGTCCCGAACAGCTCGCCGAAATAGCCGTCGCTGCACTCCGAGGTCGGGACGATCACCAGCACGTCGCCCGGCTTGCACACCTCGATGACGACGTGGATCATGGTGTTGTCGCCGGGCGCCACCGTGACGGTGACGGCGTTGCCGGCGATGCTCGACCCCGGATAGATCGGCCGCATGGTCGGCCGCATCAGGCCGACGCGGCCGCGCGCCTCGTGCACGGTGGCGGTGCCCAGCCGCGCGAACTCGTCGAGCACCTCGGTGGACACGCGGGGGAAATCGCGGATGACGGCGCCCTTCATGGCAGAGTCTCCAGTTCTGTACGCATTCAAGCCGTTATGGTTTGGAACCAGCCGCGCAACGCCGCGCTGACCGCCTCCGGCTGTTCGACCGGCGACATGTGCCCGCAGTCGCCGATGAGCGTCAGCGACGCCCCCGCGATGCCGGCCGCAATGCCCCGCTGCTGTTCCGCCGGGCTCCAGCAATCCTGGTGGCCGCCCACGATCAGCGTCGGGCAGGCGATGGCGGGCAGCACCGCCTCCGCGTCCGGGCGGTTCAGCAGGGCGCGGATCTGCCGCTCGAAGATCTCCGGCGTCGCCCGGCGCACCTCGGCGGCGAGGCGCTCCATGAACGGCGCGTCGGCGGTGCGCGCCGGCGCCACCATCGGTGGCAGCCAGCGCCGGGCCAGCGCGTCCATGCCCTCGGCGTGGGCGAGGTCGACCAGCACCTGCCGCTGCTCGGCCTCGTTCGGCCGGCGCGGGTGCACGCCGCTGTTCAGCAGGGCCAGCGCGCTCACCCGCTCCGGCGCCTTGCGCACGATCTCCAGCGCCACCCGGCCGCCCATGGAATGGCCGGCGACGGCGAAGCGCGCCGGGGCCGTGGCCAGCACCGAGTCCGCCATGGCGCCGATGGAGTCGAAGCCGAAGAAGTCGGCGACCGCGATGTCCGCCACGTCGGCCAGCGCCGCCGTCTGGCCGGTCCATACCCAGGCGCCGCACAGCAGCCCCGGCAGCAGGAGCAGGGTGGGGCGCTCAGCCATGGGCTGGCCTCCCGGCCCGCGGTGCCCGCATCATTGTTTCCTTCCCATAGGTCGGCCGGTTTCGATCGGTCGTTTCGGCCTGTAGTTTATGATGCGGATGATCATGCGCTTTATCGAATGATCGGAAATAGCTATAACCGTATGGTTATGGCTTCGCGGGGTAGGGCGGCGTGGAGGTTAATCCGGGGCATCTGGCTCAGCGGCTGAAGATCCGCCAGCTCAGGGTGGTGCTGGCCATCGCCCAGCACCGCAGCCTGTCCAAGGCGTCCTACGCGCTGGGAATCAGCCAGCCGGCGCTGACCAAGGCGTTGCAGGACACCGAGGAGGCGATCGGCGCCAAGCTGTTCGACCGCCTGCCGCGCGGGGTGTTGCCGACCGGTTATGGCGAGGTGGTGCTGGCCCGCGCCGAGGCCATCCTGTCCGAGCTGTCCCGCCTCGGCGAGGAACTGGAGGAGGTGGCGAAGGGCGCCGCCGGCACGGTATCGCTCGGCGTCCTGCCGGCGGCCGGGGCCGGGCTGGTGCCGGCCGCGCTGGCGCGGCTGCGGCGCTCCAGCCCCGGCGTCGGCGTGCGGGTGGTCGAGGCGCTGACCCGCGAGCTGTTGCCGATGCTGGCCGCCGGCGACATCGATCTCGTGGTCGGCCGGCTGTACGCGCCGGAGGGGCCGGACGAGTTCCGCCGCGAGACGCTGTACCAGGAGCCCATCGCGGTGATGGCGCGCAGCGACCACCCGGTGTTCGACGAGCCGGTGCTGACCGTCGCCGACCTGCCGCGCTTTGAGCTGGCGCTGCCCTCCTCGGCGCAGCGCCTGGGCCGCGACCTGGAGGAGGCGCTGATGAGCATGGGCGTGCCGCTGCCGCGCACGGCGATCCGCTCGACCTCGCTGTCGCTGACCCGCGAGCTGGTGCACGAGGGCGGCGTGCTGACCATCCTACCGGCGCTGATGCTGGCCGGCGACCTGCAGCGCGGCAGCGTGCGCGTGGTGCCGGTCGAGATCCAGACGCCGCCGCGCCCGGCCGGCGTGATCTCGCTGCTGCACCGGCGGCGGACGCCGGTCATCGACGCGCTGGTCGGCGCGATGGACGCGCAGCTGGCGCATCTGCGGGGGTTGGGGGTCGTGGGGTAGGTGCGGCTTGCCCCCTCCCTAACCCTCCCCCGCTTTGCGGGAGAGGGAACTCCGCCGCTCTGCCCCCTCTCCCGCGAAGCGGGGGAGGGGCGGGGAGGGGGCAAACCACACCTCACCGGTCCGCCGTGTCGATCGTCACCCCACCTCCGGCGATCCGCGACACGCAGGCGCACATCTTCGTGTTCTCCGCCTTCTGCCGTTCGCTGAAGAAGACGTCGCGATGGTCCACCGTACCCTCCGTCTCCACGATGTCGACCGCGCACAGCCCGCACTCGCCGCGCCGGCAATCGGAAAGCATGTCCACGCCGGCCTCCTCCAGCGCCTCCAGCATGCTGCGTTCCGCCGGCACCGCGACCTCCAGGCCGAGGCGCGGGATGCGCACCGTGAACGGCTCGGCAGCGAAGCGCCCGGTGTTGCCGAAGGTCTCGAAGCGCAGCCCCGCCGCCGGCCGGCCGCTGCGCTGCCACGCGGCGCGGGCGGCATCCAGCAGGCCGATGGGGCCGCAGACGTACAGCTCGCCGCCGGGGGCGAGCGCCGCGATCTCCCGCTCCAGGTCGATGCGCTGGCCGTCCTCGTCCAGGGCCACCTCCAGCCGGTCGCCGAGCAGCTGCCGCAGCTCCTCGCCGAACGCGAGGTCGGCCCGGCCGCGGGCGCCGTACAGCATGCGGAACCGCGCGCCGGCCTCGGCGAGCGCCAGCGCCATGCTGTGGATCGGCGTGATGCCGATGCCGCCGGCCACCAGCAGGTATTCCGGCCGGCCGTGCGCCAGCGGAAAGCGGTTGCGCGGCCGGGTGACACGCAGCCGGTCGCCGGGCGCCAAGCCCCACATGTAGGCCGAACCGCCGCGGCTCTGCGGCATCCGCTTCACCGCGATGCGCAGCACGCCGTCGCCGCAGCGGTCGATCAGCGAGTAGGAGCGCGTGCCGGGCCGCCCCTCCGGATGCACCGCCACCTCGATGTGGCTACCCGGCGGGGCGGCGTCGAGCGGCTCGTCCGGCTCGATCTCGAACAGGCGGATGTCGGGCGTCAGGTCGCGCGTGGCGCGCAGCCGGGCGCTGAGCCATTCATCATCGGCGGCCATGCGGCACCTCGGCGGCGATCAGGCGGTCGATCAGGCGGCGCGCCCACAGCGCCCCGGCGTCGATGTTCAGGTTGTAGAAGGGCTGGCGCGGGTTGCGGTCGATGGCGCGCTGCTGCGCCTCCAGCACCACGTGGTCCTGGTCGTAGACGCCGCGCCCATCGTTGACGTGGGCGAGGTTGAGCGCCGTCGTCAGCTCCGCGTCGTCGGCGCGGAAGGTGCGGACGAAGTTCCAGAAATAGTGGCAGGTCTTCTCGCTCTCCGGGGTGATGGTGGCGAGGAAGCAGCCGTTGACGCCCTGCGAGCGGTCGCCCTGAGGCGCGCCGGTGCCGGCCACCGCGACGCCGACGTCGCCGGCGATGGTGCACGGCGCCTGGAAGTGGATGATCTGCCAGCGGTCCACCGGCCCCGGCCGGCCGAGCTGCCGCGCCCAGAAGGGCGGCGCCTCGATGCCCTCCATCCAGCGCGTCACCGTCGCGGTGCGGTCGGTGTGGGTGACGTCGAAGGGGCTGCGGGTGATGGCGTCGTGGCCGATGCTGCCGGCGTGCACGTAGGTCTCGTGCGTCAAGTCCATCAGGTTGTCGATGACCAGCCGGTAGTCGCACTTCAGGCTGTAGAAGGTGCCGCCCTCGCCGACCCAGTCGGTGCCGTCGTTCCAGTGGAAGTCGGGGATGGCGGCGGGGTCGGCGCGCGCCGGGTCGCCCATCCACACCCAGACCAGCCGGTGCCGCTCCACCGCCGGATAGGCGCGCACGCAGGCGGACGGGTTGATGGTCTCCTGCGCCGGCATGTGCGTGCAGCGGCCGGCCGGGTCGAAGACGAGGCCGTGGTAGCCGCACACCACCTCGTCGCCGTTCAGCCGGCCCATAGAGAGCGGCAGCAACCGGTGCCAGCAGGCGTCCTCCAGCGCCGCGACGGCGCCGTCGAGGCGGCGGTACAGCACGATGTCCTTGCCGCACACGGTGCGGGGCGTCAGGACCCGCTCCACCTCGTGGTGCCAGGCGGCGGCGTACCAGGCGTTCATCGGGAACGATGGGGTGTCGGTCACGGTCTCCCTCCCTCGGGATGCGCGCGTTCGCACGGTCGTTGGGCGGAGTATGCGCTGAAGCGTGAATGTATACAAGAGAATGTTTGTTCGCGAAGCGAATCGGTGGACGCTTCGTCTCCGCGCACCCCTTCGCCGTCATCCCCGCGAAGGCGGGGATCCATAATTACCGGAACATGCAGTTATCAAGATTATGGATCCCCGCCTTCGCGGGGATGACGGCGAAACAGGAAAAGGCGAGGACATTGCATACAATGACCGCCGCTCAGAGCGCACCGATCTGCTGGCTCAGTGCGCTTTGGAACAGGCGGATGTTGTCGATGGCGGCGTAGCTGTGCTCGCGCATCAGGGCCTCGGCGCGGCTGCTCTCGCCGGTGCGCAGCGCTTGGAAGATGGCCTCGTGCTGCCTCTGGGCGAGGTACAGCACGTCGAACTGCCTGCGCACCACCTCGACGTCGGAACGGTCGTCGAGGAACGCCTTGGCCGAGGCGAAAGGCACCTTGTCGTTGATCTGCAGCGCGTGTGTCAGCGCCTTGTTGGCCGAGCCCCCAACGATCAGGTCGTGGAAGCGGCCGTTGAGGTCGGTCCACGCCACGCCGTCCTCGTCGTCCAGGTGCCCCTTGACGAACAGCCGCGCGCCTTCCTCGACGCAGGCGCGCAGGTCGGACTCCAGGGCGGGCGTCAGGCCGGCGCGGGCGAGGTCGTGCGCCGCCATGCCCTCCAGCAGGCCCCGTACGCGGATGGCATCGACGATGTCCTTGAGCGTGAACTCGCGCACCACGAAGCCGCGCCGGTTGTCGGTCGGCACCACCAAGCCTTCGCGCGACAGGATGCCAAGCGCGTAGCGCACCGGCGTGCGCGACACGCCGAGCTGTTCGGCGATGGGGATCTCGGTGACGCGCTCCCCGGGGCGGAGCGCGCCGCTGACGATCATTTCGCGGAGCTTGAGGACGATCTGCTGGTGTCGGGACATCAGCCGCAGTCTAGCCGGGCCGGCGCCACCTCGCCAGCCTCGCCGACGGCCAGGGGTATGCGCAACGCCTCGGGGTTGCGGAACGGCGATTCCCGCAGCAGCAGCAGGTCGGGCCGGGCGCCGGGCACCAAGTCGTTGGCCGGCGCGCCCCACAGCCGGCGGGGCAGGGACGTCGCGGCGCGCAGCACCGCGTCCATCGGCAGGCCGCAGTCCAGCAGCACCATCATCTCGTCCACCAGCGCGCGGCCGTGCTCCACGCCGTGGCTGCCGGCGTCGGTGCCGCACAGCACCGGCACGCCCATCTGCTGCGCCAGCGCCACGTGGTCGCGGTGCGATTGCAGGATGCCGCCAATCACCGCGACGGTCTCCGGCGGCCAGCCGGCGAACTCCGGCCGTGCGCCCTGGAACGCCACCGGCGCAAAGGTCGGAACCCAGGCGGTGCCCTCGCCGGCCATGCGCTCCAGGACGGCGTGGGTCATGAAGAAGCCGTGCTCGACCGAGCCGATGCCGCCGGCCACCGCCACCTCCAGCCCGGCGAGGCCGCTGCAGTGCGCCAGCGTCGGCCGACCGTGCTCGCGGGCGCGGTGGGTGATCAGGCGCAGCGCGTCGGCGGCGAACTGCGGCGTGCCGGGGACGGTCCCCGTGGCGAAGTCGATGATGCCGGTCAGCAGCACCTTCACGTCGTCGCCGCGCGCGGCGATCTCGTCCACCGCTGCCAGCATCGCGTCGTCATCGGCGACCTCCCGCCCCATGAAACCGCCGTAGCGGCCGGGCCGGCGCAGCGCCACGCCGCAGGAGCGCACCTGGGCCCCCCGCCGGCCGCGCGTCTCGTCGCGCAGCTGGTGGTTGATCCCCCAGCGGTCGCCGACGTCGCGCACCAGCCCGATGCCGGCGGCGCGGGCCTGCCCCAGGCTGCGGCGGGCGGTGGCGAGCATGGCGTCGCGGTCCGCCTTCATCGCCGCGGCGCGCGCCTTGAGGTCGAGAACGCCGCCGTCGAGGAACAGGTGCGCGTGCGCCTCCACCAGCGACGGCATGGCGAAGGCGGCATCGAGCGGCGTGTCCGGCGCGGCCGGGTCGATGGCGCGCAGCACCGCGCCGTCGAAGCGCAGGGCGTAGGGGCCGCGCTCAAAGTGGCGCTCCCCGTCGAAATACGATCCGACCACCAGCGTCGTCATGGCGGTCACGCCTTGTAGAACTTGCGCACGGCGCGCAGCGCGTTGCTGCCGCTCTGCTCCAGGAAGGCGCGGTAGGTGGCCAGCACGTGGTGGTCGTCCGGCAGCGGGTGGTAGCCGCGCCAGGGCGTGCCGAGCACCGAGTCGAAGCCGTGCGGCGCCGCCAGCGTCAGGAAGGCGCATTCCAGGGAGTGCTTGAGGTCGGAGCCGTCGACGGCCTTCGCCGGCAGCTGCTGGCCGATGTTGGACAGCCCGCCCATCATGTGCACGCCCTTGAGGTCCGGGTCCTCGCCGATCAGCCGCACGGCGTCCAGCGTGGCGCGGTTGAGGCCGGCGGTGTCGGCGATGATGGCGCTGACCGACAGGTCGATGAACACGTCGTCCATCGCCATGCCGTGCTCGCGCGCCAGGCGCAGCGCGCCGCGCTTGGCGGTGCCGGCGATCTCCTGCGCCGTCTTGTTGCCCTTGGCGACGCCGTCCTCGACGCGCTCGGACGCCATGAGGATGACCTTGAAGGGGCCGAGCGCCGGGTAGAGGTCCATCAGGTCCCAGCGGTGCTCGGTGATCGAGTTGACGATGGGAAGCGCCCCGTCCGCCTTCGCGCGGTCGTAGGTCTTCAGGCAGATCTCCTGCACTTGGGCGCTGGGGAAGTCGAAGGACAGGGGAACGCGCACCACCGCCTGGATGGCGCGGATCACCTCGGCCATGAAGTGCGGGTCGGTCAGCGCGCGGGCGCCGATGTTGACGTTGAGATAGCGCGCCCCGGCCTCGGCCTGCTTGACGGCCAGCGCCTGGATGCCGGGCAGGTCCTCGGTGTCGAACAGCGCCTTGGTGCTCTTGAAGCCGGGGTTGATGCGCTCGCCGATGATGGTGAGCGCGAAGCCGTTGGGCTGGGTCACGAGGGGATCCTCCCGCTGAAGCCGATGTTGTTCAGGAAGTTCTTCTGGAAGTCGGCGCGCGTGCTCAGCTCGACGTACCGGCAGCGCGCCGCGAGGTCGCGGGCGCGGTCGCGGGCGTGGCGCGAGGCCAGCATGCGGCGCACGCCCAGACCGGCGGCGTTGCCGACCTGCACGAAGCGCTCCGCCGGCAGGTCGGGGAACAGGCCGACGGCGACGCCGCTCGCCACGTCGATGTAGGCGCCGAAGGCGCCGGCGATGATGAAGCGGCCGATGTCGGCCTCGCGCAGCCCGGCCTCGCGCAGCAGCAATTCCACACCCGTGCGGATCGCCGCCTTGGCGAGCTGCACGGCGCGCACGTCGTCCTGGGTGAAGAGGACGCCGGGCGCCAGTTCGGCGGCGCGCTTGCCGCCCGCCTCGCGCACCAGCGTGTGCCCGGCGGCCAGCCGGCCGCGCGCGTCCACCGCGCCGACCGCGCGCAGCGTCGCCAGCGCGTCGAGCACGCCGGAGCCGCACAGCCCGACCGGCTCCTTGCCACCGATGATTCCGAGGACGAGGCCGTCCGCGTCGGCCGCGACGCGTTCGATGGCGCCCTCGGCGGCGCGCATGCCGCAGGAGATGTTCCCCCCCTCCAGCGCCGGCCCGGACGGGCAGGAGGCGGAGAGGATGGCGCCGCGGTGAATCAGCGAGATCTCGGTGTTGGTGCCGATGTCCATGACCAGCGCGGTGGCGTGCGCCGACCACTCGCCCTCGGTGGCCAGCAGCGCCGTGACGTGGTCGCCGCCGACGAAGCCGCCGACGGTGGGGGCCAGATGCACCCAGGCGCCGGGCGCGACGGTCAGGCCGAGGTCGCGCGCCTTGACGTCCACCGCGTCGCGCACCGCCGCGACGAACGGCGCGCGGCCCAACTGGCGGACCGGCAGGCCCAGCAGCAGGTGGTGCATGGCGGTGTTGGCGCAGATGGCGACGTCCACCACCTCCGCCGGGTCGGCTTCCACCGCGCGGCAGAGGTCGTGCGCCAGGGCGTTGACCGCGTCGACGGCGCTGCGGCGCAGCTCCTCCGCGGTGTCCGCGTCGCGCACCGCGTGGTTGATCCGGCTGATCAGGTCGGCACCCCAGGCGGTCTGCGGGTTCTCGATGCCGAGGCTGGCGAGGCGGGCGCCGGTTTGCAGGTCGATCAGGAAGCCGGCGGCGTTGGTGGTGCCGAGGTCGATGGCGAGCCCAAGCGTGCGCGTTCCCACGGGGGCCACGCCGATCAGCTCGCCGCCGCGCAGCCGGGCGCGCAGCCGCCAGCCGCCGTCGCGCAGCACGCCGGGCAGGGCGCGCGCTGCGGCGATGTCGATCGCGCCGACGGGCAAGTCGAGCGCGCGGGCGAGGCGGTCGAGATCGCCGGTGGTGTCGCTGAGCGTCGCCTCGGCGACGGCGACGTCGCGGTCGATGACGGCGGGGGCGAGGGGGAGGGTTTCCGTGGCGGCGGAATCCGGTTCGGTCCGGACGACGGGGGCCAGCGAGCGCGCGGCCACTTCGACCTCCGCGTCGGCGTCGGGCACCGCCTGACAGGCGCGCGTCCACTTGCGGTCGGGGCCGATGCGCACCGCGCAGGTGCCGCAGGTGCCGCGCCCGCCGCAGGCGCCGACGATCCGCACACCGGCGCGGCGCGCGGCGTGGAACACCGTCTCGCCGGGGCGAACGGGAATAGCGCGGTCGAGCTGGGGGAAATGGAGGGTGTGGGTCATGCCCGGCCCTCGGGTCGTGGCGCGGGGCCCCCCTCCCAACCTCCCCCCACTGCGCGGGGGGAGGAGTTGAAGCCCTCCCCCGCGCAGTGGGGGAGGGTTTGGGTGGGGGCCCGACGTCGGCGCTCTTCCATCACCTCACGCATCGCTCGTCTCCCGCATCCGGCAGCGCGGCGCCGTCGGGCAGTCGTCGCAGCGCGACCAGCGCGCCGGCGGCAGGTCGATGCCGACGCCCAGCACCATCGACGCGGACTTCGCCGGGGAGAGCGCCAGCCCGTGCGTCACCGCCACGCCGATGCGCTCGGCGTCGGCCAACCGCAGCACGGCCGGCTGCGCCTCCAGCGCCATGCCCGGGTCGCCGGGCCGCAGCTCGCCGGCCATGCTCAACCTCTGCCGGCGGACCTCGGCCAGCATGCGGTCCTGCAGCCGGCGCACCGCGTCGCGCAGCCGCGCGTTGCCGTAGGCGTCGAGCGCCAGCGCCAGCGACATCCGCCGCTCGGCGAACAGCGCCGACACCCGCCGCTCCAGCCGCGGGCCGATGGTGCAGACACCGCAGGCCAAGCCGGTCAGCGTGCCGGACTCCGGCGTCAGGCGCGCCGTGTCCAGCGCCTCGCCGTGGTCGAGCGACACGACGCGGTGGGCGAGGGCGATCTCGACCAGCCTCTCGCGCTCCGCCAGTTCCTCCGCCTCCCGCCGGAAGCGCTCCGTCCGCGTGCTCGTCATGGCTCAGCCGCCGTACGTGCGGGCGGCGTCGAACATGGCGCGCACGTTCTCCACCGGCGTCTCGTCGGGGATGCCAAAGGCGCAGTCGAGGATCAGCCGGCCGCCCTTGTGGAAGACGTTCTCCGCCAGATGCCGGACGGCGGCGTCCACCTCGTCCGGCGTGCCGGTGGTCATCATCGACGGCGACAGGTTGCCGCGCAGCGCCACCACGTCGCCCAGCACCTCGAAGGCGCGGACCATGTCGGTGCGCTCGAACCAGTAGATGCACTTGCCCGGGGGCACGTCGCGGATGACCTCCAGCCGCTTGGTGCAGTCGGCCTCCCACATCGGCATCGGGATCAGCCCGGCGTCGATCAGGCCGATCAGCATCCTGCGGAACGACGGCCACCAGAAGGTCTCGAACTGCTTGGGCGACATGAAGGCGTCGGGCGCCCAGTGCACCGGGATGAACACCACCGGGTTGCCGGACGCCTGTGCTCCCGCCACCGCGTGGCGCAGCAGGAAGACCGACGCCTTGTCCAGCAGCTCCAGCAGCTTGTCCTTGTTGCGGAACAGGTCCTTCATCATGCCGGTGGCGCCGCGGAAATAGTCGGCGATGAAGTCGTAGGGCGACACCGAGGTCGTGGTGTAGCTGACCGGGAAGCCCAGCGCCGCCATGCGCTGGGTGAACTGCGTGTGGTGGGCGGCGAAGCGCTCGACCTCCTCCGCGGCCTTGATGACCTTCTCCAGCGCGGCGCGGACGGAGGGCTTGGCGAAGGCGCGGATGCCGCCGATCAGGCGGAAATAGTGCAGGCCGGGCAGGCTCGGCAGATCCTCGAAGCCCTCGAAGGCCCTGGCCACCCGCGGCAGGTACTTCTGCAGGTAGAAGCCGGTGGGGTCGAAGAGGAACTCGTCGTATTCCTCCGGCTTCATGTATTCGCGGTCGACGTACTGGAAGGGCTGGTCGTCGCCGACCCCGTGGCCGGGCCAGTTCAGCTGCTTGAAGCCGATGGCCTCCAGTGCGTTGCCGAACGCGGTGGCCAGCACCAGCGGGCTGTGCACGTCGGGGGCGAACTCCAGCACCGCCCGCTCGGCGATTGCCTTGGTGCCCTCATAGTCGTACATCAGCTGCTTGCAGGAGATGCCGGCGTACTTGGCCAGCCAGAAGGTCGGCTGCATGCCGATGGGCATGCGGTCCGGCTGCCTGAGCGCCACGCAGTCCATGACGCGCTGCCAGCGCGCGTCGTACGCCGCTTTGGCCTCGGGAGTCTGGATCAGGTCGGTCATGCCGCCACCCCGACCCAGCGCTTGCACAGGGACACCGCGTCCACCGCGTTGGTGCCGAAGGCGTCGGCGCCGGTGTAGCTGCGCACCGTCTCGTCGATCTGGCCGCCGCCGATCATGATCTTGGTGCTGCCGCGCAGGCCGGCGCCGTCGATGGCGGCGATGGTCTCCTTCATGGCGTCGAAGGCCAGCGTCAGGAAGCCCGACAGGCCGATGACGTCCGGCTTGTAGGCGTCGATCTCCTTGAGGAAGGTCTGCACCGGCACGTCGACGCCGATGTCCTTCACCTCGAAGCCGTTGATGTCCAGCATGAAGCTGACGATGTTCTTGCCGATGTCGTGCAGGTCGCCGTGCACCGTGCCGATCAGCACGCGGCCGAGCTTCTTCGGCTCCTCGCCCGGCGCGTGGGTGATCAGCGGCTTGGCGATGGCGCCGATGGTCTCCAGCATCTCGCCGGCCAGCACCAGCTCGGGCAGGAAGTACTCGCCCTCTTCGAAGCGCTTGCCGACGATGTCCATGCCGGCGCGGCACAGCTCCAGCACCCGCAGCGGGTTGGCGCCCTCCTCCAGCAGCATGCGCCTGGCGAGGTCGATGGCGTCGTCCTCGTTCATGTCGGCCAGCCAGTCGACGAGCTGGCGTTCCTGTTCGGTCATCTCTTCCATCGGCAGAGTCCTCCGTTCTTGGCCGCTCAGGCGGCGGTTTGTCGGGTGCGCAGGCCGGATTCGACGATGGCGTCGGCCAGCACGCCCTCGTTGCGATGCCCCATCAGGTGGACGCCGGCCACGCCCTCCATCGCCGCCAGGGCGCGGATCGTCTCGACCAGGATGCGCTTGCCCTCGGCCTTCTGGTCGGCGGCGCGGGCGACGCGCTCGATCACCGGGGGCGGCACGCGCACGCCCGGCACGTGTTCGGCCATCCAGCGCAGCGCCTTGGCGCTGCCCAGCGTGCCGACACCGACGATGAGGGCGCAGCGTTTGTGCAGCTCGCGCTCGCGCACGGCGCGCAGGAAATCGGCGAAGGCGGGCAGGTCGAAGCAGAACTGCGTCTGGATGAAGCGCGCCCCGGCCTCGACCTTGCGCTCCAGGTTGGCGGCGCGGTCGGCGAAGGGGGGCACGAAGGGGTTGGCGGTGGCGCCGAGGAACAGGTTCGGCGGCGTCTCCAGCGCCCGGCCGGAGGCGAAGACGCCGCGGTCGCGCATGTCGCGCGCCACGCGCAGCAGCGACACCGCGTCCAGGTCGAAGACCGGCTTGGCCTCCGGCTGGTCGCCGCCGGCCCCGTGGTCGCCGGTCAGGCAGAGGACGTTGCGCACCCCCAGCGCCGCGGCGCCGAGGATGTCGCCCTGCACGGCGATGCGGTTGCGGTCGCGGCAGGCGATCTGCGCCACCGGGTCGAAGCCGTGCGCCGCCAGCACCGCCGCGGCGGCCACGCTGGACATGTGGCAGTTGCCGCCGGCGCCGTCGGTGATGTTGATGGCGTCCACCAGCCCGCGGAAGCGCTGCGCCCGTTCGACCAGCGCAGCGGGGTCGGCGGAGTCCGGCGGCGCCACCTCCGCCGTCACCACGAAGCGGCCGGAGCGGCAGGCCTGCTCGAAGCCGTGCACCGCCCGCTCGCGCGGCGGCGGGGCCTCGGCGGCGGCTGTGGCCGGCACCGGCCGGCCGGTCATCAGCGGCACCAGGGTCGAGCGTCCGGCCCGGCGGTGGTCGAGCGGGGCGAGCGCCGGCCCGTCGGGACGGCCGTCCACCCGCTTGCGGCCGGCCGTCGCCTCGACCCAGACGCAGCGCATCGCCGGGTCCACT
Source organism: Azospirillum sp. (assembly GCF_050789165.1). Lineage (NCBI taxonomy): Bacteria > Pseudomonadati > Pseudomonadota > Alphaproteobacteria > Rhodospirillales > Azospirillaceae > Azospirillum > Azospirillum sp. The sequence goes on along the minus strand of NZ_JBOZRT010000080.1, from coordinate 102,031 downwards.
TCGCAGCCGCCGTCGGCGCGCACGCCGCCGCACGGGCCGTTGCGCATCCCCTTGGCGCAGTTGGACGGGCAGGCCATGCCGGTGTGCGACAGCGCGCACTGGCCGCACATGCGGCAGTCGAACAGGAAGCGCTTGGCCGCGCGCTCGGCCGGCAGCAGCAGGCGCTCGGCGCGCGGCGGCCCCAGCCGCCGCACCGCGCCGCCGAGCAGCGGCGCCCAGCGCGCGCACGCGTCGTAGACCCGCTTGAGGCCACGGGCGTGGCGGACGCTCCAGTGCCTGACCGCTTCCATCCGTTGCCGAGCCTCCCGTCCGGATGTGTTTAATTGCGTACAATAGATGGCCGGATCGCCCTCTCCCCCTGTCCACCTGAACCTTTCCATTCCGTCATCCCCGCGAAGGCGGGGATCCATAATTCCCAAAGCGGGCTGTTATGAAACGTATGGATCCCCGCCTTCGCGGGGGTGACGGGTGAGAGAGGGGCAGGCTGTGCGGGGGGCGCCGCTCCGATTCCGCCGTTGATGGCTCTCAATGTATACAATGACAGGCGTGCGGCAATTGATCTGGATCAACGATGATCCGCGAGACGCACAAAAAGAAAGCCCCTCGCCCCGGGTTGGGGGAGGGGCTCAGTGGCGGGGTGAACGCCCTTTATCAGGTCGCGTTTTCGAGCAGCAGCAGCCCGGCGCCGGTGTTGGAGATCGGGATGTGGTAGTTGCTGTGCAGCTTGCTCACCGTGCCGGTCAGCGCGCCGCGCATCACCAGCCACAGGATCAGCTCCGCCCCCTGCGCGCCGGCCAGCCGGACGAGGTCGTGGATGGAGTACTTGGTCAGCGCCTCGGGATCATCGACGATCTTCTCCAGGCACATCAGGTCGAAGTTCTTGTTGATGAACCCCGCCCGCTCGCCGTCGAGCTGGTGCGACAGGCCGCCGGTGCCGATCACCACCACCTTCAGGTCCTTGTCGAAGGATTCCACCGCGCGGCCGAGCGCCTGGCCCAGCTTGAAGCAGCGCGCCGGGCTGGGCAGCGGGTGCTGCACCGTGTTGACCACCAGCGGGATGGTCTTGAGCCCGCCCATCTTCGACCGGTCGGGCCACAGCAGCGACATCGGCACGGTGAAGCCGTGGTCCACCGCCATCTCCTGGCAGGTGCAGAGGTCGAAATCCTCGGCGACCACCGAATTGATGATGTGCCAGGACAGCTCCGGGTCGCCGGGGTAGGGCGGCAGCGGCTGCAGGCCCCAGCCCTCGTCCTTGTTCTGGTACTCGAACGCGGCGCCGACCGAGAAGGTCGGCATCTTGTCGAGGAAGAAGTTCAGCCCGTGGTCGTTGTAGATCACGATGGCGACGTCCGGCTTGACCTCGTCCAGCCACGCGCGGACCGGCGGGTAGGCGTCGAAGAACGGCTTCCAGTAGGGATCCTCGAACATCTCGCGGGCGATGGCGTTGCCGATCGCGGGGATGTGGGAGGTGGTGATGCCACCGACGATGCGCGCCATGTTCAGACCCCCGCCGCCACGAGTTTCGCCTTGAAGTCCTCGACCGTCATGCCGGTCTGCTGCGCGCCGACGTCCTGGACGTTCAGCCCGAAGATCCCGGCGAACTTGGCGAGGTAGTAGATGTTGCCGCCCGCGGCGATCAGCTGCAGGACGTTGCGGGCCTTGATGGCGGCCTTCTGCTGGTCGTTCAGGCCGTACTTGGCGCAGTAGGCGTCCTCGTCCGCCAGGAAGGCCTTGCGGTTCTCGGCCTCGTTGAACGAGTAGCACATCTTGTTCAGCGCGTAGCCCTTCATGGCCATCGCGCCGTCGAAGATGGTGGTGCCGGGGATCGGTTCCGGCGCACTGACGCTTGTCATGGCGTTTCCTCCTGGTTCTTGTTCTCTCTCGGGTCTCGCCGCGCCGCGGAAGCGGGGACGATGCCGTTGCCCGCATCATCCGCTGGCCGCACGGATCATGCCATTTTGAAATTCCCCGAGTCTTATAAGGTTTTTCTATAGCCGGCGAGGCAGGAGGGCAAAAGAGCCGGAAACCGGCCATTCAAAAGCCGGTGCTGCCATTCAAAAAGCGATGAGGGAACGGTCGGAGCGGCGCCGCGCTGGCGCAACGGCACGGCGCCCCCGGCGCATACGGTTACCATTCCGCATGCGTCGGGAACGGTCGCGGCTGAGCGGCCGCGCCTACTTGGCGGCCGCCTTGGCCGGGTGTTGCTTCATCCAGTCCTGGAGCTTCTGGATTTCCTGCGTCTGGTCGTCGACGATCTTCTGGGCCATGGCCTTGAGATCCGGATCGGTGCCGTGCTGCAGTTCGACGCGGGCCATGTCCACGGCGCCCTGATGGTGCGCCGCCATCATCCGCGCGAAGTCCTGGTCGGCGTTTCCGGTCATCGGCTTGCGCATCTCGCGGTTCATCGTCCGCATGCTCTGCATGTAGCCGCGCGAGGCCGGGTCCGTCGGCATGGCCTGGGCGTTGCGCCCCTGGTGCATGCCCTGGCCCGGCATGCCCTGCCCTTGGCCCTGCATCATGCCCTGGTTCCCCGGCATGCCCGGACCGCCCATCGGGCCGGAGCCCGGCCCCTGCTGGGCCGCCGCCGTGCCGGCGAGCAGCGCCACGCCGGTGGCGAGCGGGATGACGAAGCGACGCAGTCCGCTGATGATCATGATGTGCTCCTCAGGTCGGTTGGGGCGATGACGCCGTTCCATGACGAACGCCTAATATTCCGCCTCGTGGGGAACGGGCGGCGGTACCCGAGGTTCCGACGGCGGAATCGCGCCACCCCTGGCGCTCACGCCTTGAGGATGCCGGTGATGAGATCGAAGAAGGCCGGGATGGCAAACGGCTTGCGCAGGAAGGCCGTGTAGCCGCCGAACCGTGCGCGGACGGCGGCTTCCGGCACGGCGCTCATCATGACGATGGGAATGTCCTTCCAGGCGGGGTTGGCGAGCATCGCCTCGCCGAGCGCCGCACCGTCCAGCAGCGGCATCATGAAGTCGGTGACCACGAGGTCCGGCCTGCCCTCGGCAAGCCGTGTCAGGGCTTGGCGGCCGTTGGCGGCCGACATCACGCGGTAGCCCTCGTCCTCCAGGAGGACCGTCAGGACGCCGGCGATGCCGAACTCGTCTTCCACCAGCAGGATGGTCTTCACGCATCACTCCTGGCGCGGGCGCCGCTTGGGGGCGCCGGTGGGTTCGGGCGGGGGCGCGTTGGGTGCCTCGGCATAGCCGCGCAGCATCCCTTCGTACCCGGCGAAGCGGCCGACGATCCGAACCCCGCGGCCGGTGATCTCGAACTCGTGCAGTGCCGGGTCGAAGCCGCTGTCGCGGATCTTGACGACCGACAGCAGGCGCCGGGTGCGCGCCTGCACCTCGACGTAGCGCAGGGCGAACAGGCTCTCGGCCAGCGAGGAGATGCCGGTGATCGGAACCTCCAGCGTCGGGCCGATGATGTCGCGCGATTCCAGCGTGTAGACCGCCGTGACGCCCAGCGCCCGCAGTTCGTTGGACAGCACCGAGAAGAAGCGGCTTATGCGTTCCGGATGGACGGCGGATTCGATGAACGCGCCGAGGCCGTCCACGAACAGGCGCCGCACGCCGCGGCGCCGCACCGCGTCGCGCAGCCGGTGCGCCAACTCGTCGAGCACGGTCTCGCCCTGGGCCTGCCAGAGAATCTCGAGCGCGCCGCGCGCCTCCAGCCCTTCGAGATTGATCCCCAGCGCCGTCGCCTTGAGCCTGAGGCGCGCCGGGGTTTCATAGAAGCCCAGCATCAGGCCGGGCTCCGCCGCGCTGCACCGTGCGAGGAAGTGGAGCCCGAAGGTGGTCTTCCCGATGCCGGTCGGCCCCATCACGACGTTGGTTGTCGCCTCCACCAACCCACCTTCGATCAGCGCGTCCAGACCGTCGACACCGGATTGAACCCGGTTCCGGCTCGCCCGGTCCGGCGCGCTGGGCGTGGCGAACAGCGCTTCGAAGCGCGGAAAGACGACCAGCCCGTCGAGGGTGATGCGGAACGCGTGGCGGCCGCGCAGGGCGCCGCTGCCCCGGAATTTGCGCACCTGGAGGCTGCGCTCGTTGCGCACCTCGAAGAGGCGGTCGTCCAGCTCGATCAGCCCGTCCACCATGGTGTGCTCGGCCCGCACCGGCCCCGCCCCGCCGGTGGTGAGGAGGAGGACCGTGCACTCGTTCATCGCCGCGTGCATCTGCACCTCGTGGACGAACTTCTTGAACTCGCGGTCCGACACCGCCGTATCCTCCGCCGCGACGAGGCCGTCGAGCACCAGCAGGCTGGCCCGGTGCCCGCGGATCTCGCGCCGCAGCAGGTCGAGCAGCCCTTTCAGCCCCTCCTCCTCCAGGGTCTTGAAGGCGCTGATGTAGTACAGCCGTTCCGGGATGACCGACTCGTCGAAGAACGCCAGCGGGCGCAGGTGCTGGAGCATGCGCGTGTGCGACTCGGCCAGCAGCGTGACGTACGCCGCCCGGCCGCCGCCGGCCACGTGGGTGAAGCACATCTGGTTGGCCAGGATGGTCTTTCCGGCGCCCGGAACACCCTGGACGATGTAGACCCCACCCTTGAGAAGGCCGCCCTGCAGCACGAGGTCCAGGCCGGCGATGCCCGTGGGGACACGGTCGAGTTCCATCCTGTGCAGGTCTTCCGTCATGAGGGTCGTGATCCGGTTGAGGTGGCGTCCAGCGGCAGTCGCACCGTGAAGGCGGCGCCCGCGCCCGGGGAGCTGTCGACCGCGATCCTGCCGCCGTGCGCCTCCACAAGCGAGCGCACGAGCCACAGCCCGACGCCGAAGCCGGCCCGCGCCGGCCCCGAGACCACCTGCTCGAACTGTCCGAAGATCCGCTCCAGCTCGACGGGGGGGATGCCCGGCCCCTGGTCCCGCACCGTCAGGCGGACCTCGTCCCCCTCCGCGGCCAGGATCACGTCGACGGGGCCGTCGGCGCCGAACTTGATGGCGTTGGACACCAAGTTGCCGACGATCTGCTCGAGCGCCAGGGCATCCCAGCGGCCGTGCAGGCTGTCCGGCACGTCGAGCCGGAGGGTGGCGCCGGTGTAGGCCGCCTCCGCCGCGTGGCTGTCCGCCACCTGCCGGACCACCGCGGCGAAGTCCACCGCGCCGATGTGGAGATCCTTGTGGCCGGAATTGATGCGCGACACGTCCAGCAGCGTCGTCGCCCGATCCACATAGCGGGCGAGCGAGCGGGTGGCGCCCTGCAACGCGTCGGTCAGGTCCGCGTTGCCGCCGGCCTGTGCCAATTGCAGCGCGACGTGCAGATGGAGGCTCAATGCGTACATCGGGTTGCGCAGCTCATGCGCCGCGATGGCGAGGAAGGCGTCGCGCGCCCGTACGGCCTCCTCCAATTCCTCGATGCGGGCGGCAAGCTCGGCTTCCCGGCTTGGGCCGCGCGAGGCGCCGATGTGGGCGGTGCGCTGTTTCAACGACGTCCCCTGAACCGTTCGCACTGGACACGAGCCGGCCTATCGTAGCGATCCGCGATCGTTTGTATGCAAGTGGATCGGCATAGGCCGGACGTGCGGCGCGGGCGCAGGTACGGCCATCGGTACAGCCCAACAGCCGGAAACGGGGGGCGTTCCTAGGGTGGCGGTGGCGCGTCAGTACGACGCCACGCCGGGCACCCGGGCGCCGCCGCGGGTGTAGATCTGGTACGGCCGGCAGCGGTCGTCGAGCAGCACCACGGCCTGCCCCGGCTGGTCCGCGAAGGACGCCCACGCCTGATAGCGCACGATGCGGTCGCTGAGCTCGTCGTAATCCACGCCGTAGACCAGCCCGCGGATCCGCTCGATGGCGACCCCCGAGCCGGCGAGGACCGAGGCCACCGCCTCGTTGCAGGGGTTGGTCGCCAGCCGGTCGAGCGCGGCGACGCTGCCGGGTGGAGGCACGCCTTGGGGCGGCGGCTGCAGCCCGGCGCAGGCGCCGAGGATCAGCGTGGCGGCGAGGGCGGCGACGCGGCCGGACGCGGGTCCGTTCATGGCCGCTCACTCCTTTGCGGCCATGAACGCCGCGAACTCCTCCTGGTGGTCGGGGTGCCAGCGGGACAGCGCCGGGCGGTTCCGGATGATGTCCTCGGCCGCCCAGCGGATGCGGCGTTCGTCCATGGCGCGGGTGACGTCGTTGTCCGGGCAGAGGATGTAGAAGTCTCCGTTCGCCATCGCCGGCAGCAGAACATCCACCACCTGCTCCGCCGTCCAGGCGCCGGCGGGCTTCTCGGTGACGCCGCGCGCCCGCGTGAAGCCGGTGAAGGTGAAGCCGGGGATCAGCAGATGCGCGCTGATCCGGCAGCCGGGCGTGTTGCGCAGCTCGTGCGCCAGCGCCTCGGTCACCACCTTCACCCCGGCCTTGCTGGTGTTGTACGCGGTGTCGCCCGGCGGGCAGGTGATCCCCTGCTTCGACCCGGTGTTCACCACCGCGCACGGCGTGCCCTGGGCGATCATGGCCGGCACGAAGCTCTGAACGCCGTGGATGACGCCCCACAGGTTGGTGTCGAGGATCGCCCGCCAGCGGCCGGGATCGCCGAACAGCCCGCCGCCGCCCTCCGTCGCCGCGTTGTTCATCAGCACGGCGACCTCCCCGAACGCCGCGTACGCGCGCTCCTTCAGGCGCTCGACGGCGTCGGCGCGGGAGACGTCGGTCGGCACGGCGATCACGTCCTGCGGATCGCGCGCGATCCGCGCCACCGACTCAGCCGCGGCGCCGAGCGCGCCGGCATCGACGTCGGCGAGGCAGACCTTCATCCCGAGCGCGGCGAAGCGTTCGGCGGCGGCGAGCCCGATGCCGCTGGCCGCGCCGGTGACGACGGCGGCGCGGCCGGATGCCAGGGCGGGGTGCTGGGTCATGCGTGCGTCCTTCCGTGCGTGTCGGTCGTGCGTGTCGGTGTCGGTCCGGAGCGTACCATGTGGGTGCCTGGGCTTGGCGTGCAAGCCGGTCGCCCTGTATCGTGCCGTGCGTGCGGGCCGCAACGACGGCCGCGGAGGGGAGTGAGGACGATGGCGAAGGAAAGTGCCCAGGGCTACGTGGACGACCCGCGGAACGACTCCGTGCTGGTCTATGTGGACGGGGAGTTCGTGCCGCGGAACGAGGCCAAGGTCTCGGTGTTCGACAGCGGCTTCGTGCTGGGGGACGGCGTCTGGGAAGGGCTCCGGCTGGTCCGGGGCAGGCTCCTGGCGCTGGACGACCACCTGGACCGCCTGTACGAGGGCGCCGGCGCCATCCGCATGGACATCGGCCTGGACCGCGACGCGCTGACCGGCGTCGTGCGCGAGACGCTCGCCCGCAACGGCATGGACGACGGCGTCCACATCCGCCTGATGATCACCCGCGGCCGCAAGAAGACGGTCAACCAGGACCCGCGCTTCGTCCTTGGCCGTCCCACCATCGTGGTGGTGGCGGAATACAAGCGGCCGAGGCCGGAGACCAAGGAGAAGGGCCTGACGCTCTTCACCTCCACCTTCCGCTGCAGCGGGCCGGACGTGTTCGACCTGCGCCTCAACTCGCACAGCCGCCTCAACCTCATCCAGGCGCTGATCCAGGCGATCGACGCCGGGGCGGACGAGGCGCTGATGCTCGACCCGCACGGCTTCGTGGCGAGCTGCAACTCGACCAACTTCTTCATCGTCCGCCGCGGCGAGCTGTGGACCTCGACCGGGCGCTACAACTTCAAGGGCATCACCCGGCGCAAGGTGCTCGACCTCGTGCGCGCGGACGGCGGCCCGGTGCGCGAGACCGACTTCACGCTGGCCGAGACCTACAGCGCCGACGAGGCGTTCGTGACCGGCACGCTGGGCGGCATCACCCCGGTGACGCGCATCGACGGCCGCCCCGTCGGCGACGGCCGGCCGGGCGCCTACACCCGCGCGCTGGCGGCCCGCTACGAGGCCTACATCACCGGCGAGGCCGCGTCGTGAGCGGCCCCATTCGAATCGCCATGTGGTCGGGGCCGCGCAACATCTCCACGGCCATGATGCGGGCGTGGGAGAACCGCCCCGACACCGCCGTGGTGGACGAGCCCTTCTACGCCGTCTATCTGGCGGAAACCGGCCTGGACCACCCCGGCCGCGAGGAGGTGCTGGCCAGCCAGCCCACCGACTGGCGCACCGTCGCCGCCACCCTGGTCGACGACCCGGTGCCCGGCGGGCGGGCGATCTTCTACCAGAAGCACATGACCCACCACATGCTGCCGGGGGTCGGGCTGGACTGGACGGACCGCGTGCGCAACGCCTTCCTGATCCGCGACCCGGCGGAGGTCGTGGCCTCCTACGTTCAGCGCCGGGGCAGCGTCGACCTCGCCGACATCGGCGTCGAGCGGCAGGCGGAGCTGTTCGACCGCGAGGCCGACCGGCTCGGCCGCGCGCCGCCGGTGGTGGACGCGCGCGACGTGCTGGTGGCGCCCGCCGCGACTTTGGCCAGGCTCTGCGACGCGCTCGGCGTGCCCTTTACCGAGGCCATGCTGCGCTGGCCACCCGGCCGGCGGGCCACCGACGGCGTGTGGGCGCCGCACTGGTACGCGTCGGTGGAGGCCTCGACCGGCTTTGGCGCGCCACCGCCGCGGGCACCCGCGCTGTCGGGCGACCTGCTGCGGGTCGCCGAGGCGGCGCGCCCCACCTACGAGCGCCTGCACCGCTGGCGCCTCGCCTGACATTTTGCGTCGGGTGTGAGCCCCTCCACTTCGCCGTCACAGCGGCCGGCATAGGGTGTGTGCGACACGCTTGCCGGCCTTGGAGGGCATCATCATGACTGAGACCGACACCCTGGAACGCACCGCCATCGTCGTCTGCGCGCTGCTGCGCGAGCTTCACGCCGTCGTGGCCGACCCGCTGGCACCGGACGACGTCACCCTGGGCATCCTGCTCGGGACCGCGATGTACTGCGACGAGACGATCGGCCCCTTCCGTGCCCAGCGCCTCATGCAGCACGCGCCGCACATCGTGCTGAGGACGGACGCCCACGTGACGGAGGTCGAGACGCGGCGCCTCGCCCCGGTCCTGCGGGCGTTCGGGATCCATCTCCAGGCGCTGAACGCGTTCGACCCGGCCCCGGAGGCGGTCGCCGCCGCGGACTGACGTCAGGCGCCCTTGATGTCACACCGGTGAGCCGCGCCGCTTGCGGCGGCGGTTGACGGCGTGGATGCGGTCGATGAGGTCGCCCATGGTCGAGGCCTCCTCCACCTCGCCCAGGTGCAGCAGCACGCGGACATAGGTGTCCAGCAGGCCGAGCACGGCCTCCTCGTCGGTGGCGCCGCGCGCCGGGCGGCCGAAGGAATCGAGAATGAGGGTGCCGCTGTCGGCAAGCGCACCCGCCACCTCGTTGATGGCGGAATCCAGCGCGGCGTCGTCCCCGTCCGGCACGGACAGCACCGGTTCGAGGATGGTGGGGAAGGAGAGGCGGTCGTCGGCGTGTTCGATCATGGCAAGGACTCGAGCGGCGTCGCTCCCGGCGCTGCCGGTGTGCGCGCAAGGCGGAACGGAATGGAGAGAGATGGCCGATGGAGCTGCGGTTTGTCGATCGGCGTAGCCTCTATATGGCGATGCGCGGCGGCGGCTCAAGTCCGGCCCCCACCGCGCATCGTCCCCGCCCGCCGCGGCGCGGGCGTCGGTCAGCGCTCCGGTGTCTTGCCGGCGGCCGGCGGGCGGTCGCCCCCGGTCGCGGTGGTGGCTGGAATGAGCACGGCGAAAGCCGTGCCGCCGGTGTTGGAATAGATCACGGTGACGTCTTCCGCCGCCGGCTCCGCGGCGGGCTTGTCGGTCTGGCTGTTCATGCTCGTCCGATCGTGGTTGCCGTACGCTGCGGTGCACAACGGCGGTACGCCGGATTGGATCCCGCATGGCAGACCGGCGTTTCCTTCGGTGTCCGGCACGAGCCTCAGTGCAGCCGGGCGGACTTCAGGAAGCGGCTGCGGTCCGCCGAGCCCAGCACCACGTCGAACACGTCGCCCTCCCGCTCGACCGTGAGCGGCACGTCGACGCCGGCCCCGCCGAGCGACCACAGCGTCCGGTAGAACCCGGCGAGGGACCGGACCGGGACGCCGCCGACGGCGCGCAGCAGGTCTCCGGTGCGCAATTCCGCCTTGCGCGCCGGGCCGTTGCCGGCCAGCCCGACGACGGCCACCCGGTCGTGCTCGTCCTCCATGGCATAGAGGCCGAGCCAGGGGCGCGACGGCCGGTCGACGCGGCCGAAGCGCAGCAGGTCGTCCAGGATCGGCTTCAGCAGGTCGATCGGCACGCTCATGTTCAGCGGCAGGACCCGACCGTCCGAGGTGCGCGACGGCAACTGCAGCGACCCGATCCCCAGCAACTCGCCCCCCGCGCCGAGCAGCGCGGTGCCGCCCCAGTTCGGGTGCGCCGGCGCGGTGAAGATGGCGTCCTCGATCAGGTATTCCCAATAGCCCGCGAACTCCTGCGTGGCCACGATCTCCGCCGCCAGGGAATGGGCGGCGCCGCCGGCGCCGCCGACCACCACCGGGTCGCCCGGCTCGATGCGGCGCGAATTGCCCAGCGGCAGCGCCGGCGCGCCCAGCGGCGTCAGCGCCCGCACGAGGCCGAAGCCGCTGACGAAGTCGTAGGCCAGCGGCTCGGCCTGCACGGCGCGGCCGTCGCCGGTGGTCAGCCACACCTCCTCCGCCTCGGCCATCAGGTAGCCGATGGTCAGCACCAGACCGTCCTCGCGGATGACGGCGCCTTGCCCCTCCCGCTCGGTGCCCAGGGTCTCCGCGGTGAAGGCGTCCTCGGGGATCGCCGCGCGCAGCGACACCACGGCGGCCAGCGCGCGGTCGAGGTCGAAGTCCAGCGCGTCCGGATCGGGCTGGAACTCGGGCGGGATCCGCCAGTCTTGGGGCAGGGGCATCGGACAACTCCGCGGAACGGACCATGATCGGAAGGTGGAGGCTCGGCCCGGCGATGAACAGGGGGGAACCCGACGGAAGGCCTCCGACGCCTTGCCATCCGGCCGCGGCGGGTCCAGCTTGTTGCGCGTTGCGAGAACCCCAGCGAGGAGGCGGCCCCCGGGGCCGGACAGAAATGCGTCGTCACCGCCGAGCCAAGATCGTCGCCACCGTCGGGCCGTCCAGCGCCTCGCCGGAAATGCTGAAACGGCTGTTCCTGGCCGGCGTCGATACCTTCCGCCTGAACTTCAGCCACGGCACGCACGACGACCACGCCCGGGTGCACCGCGCCATCCGCGAGCTGGAGGCCGAGGTCGGCCGCCCCATCGGCATCCTCCAGGACCTCCAGGGTCCGAAGATCCGCGTCGGCACCATCCGCGACGGCAAGATCACCGTCACCGCCGGCGAGACGGTCCGCTTCGTGCCCGCGGGCACCGAGGGCGACCGCGACGCCATCCCGCTGCCGCATCCGGAGATCTTCGCCGCCATCGCGCCGGGGCACCACCTGCTGATCGACGACGGCCGCGTGCGCCTCGCCGTCACCGGCCTCGGCGACGACGTCATCGAGGCGAAGGTGGTGACCGGCGGCGTCATCTCCAACCGCAAGGGCGTCAACCTGCCGGGCACCGTGCTCGATCTCTCGCCGCTGACCGCGAAGGACCGCGTCGATCTTGCCTTCGGCCTCGACCTCGGCGTCGATTGGGTGGCGATGTCCTTCGTGCAGAAGCCCGGCGACCTGCTGGAGGCGCGCGGCCTGATCGGCGAGCGCGCCGGGCTGATGGCGAAGATCGAGAAGCCCGCGGCGCTGGAGCGCATCGAGGACATCATCCGCCTGTCCGACGCCATCATGGTCGCCCGCGGCGACCTCGGCGTCGAGATCCCGCACGAGGAGGTGCCGGGCCGCCAGAAGGAGCTGGTGCGCGCCTGCCGCCTCGCCGTGAAGCCGGTGATCGTCGCCACGCAGATGCTCGATTCCATGGTCGCCGCGCCGACGCCGACGCGGGCGGAGGCGTCGGACGTGGCGACCGCCATCTATGACGGCGCCGACGCGGTGATGCTGTCGGCGGAATCGGCCAGCGGGTCCTATCCGCTGGAGGCGGTGGAGATGATGGACCGCATCATCCACTCGACCGAACAGCACAAGCTCTACCGCTCGATCATCGAAGCGTCCGACCCGGGCGAGGAGCAGACCGCGCCGCACGCCGTCGCCGCCGCGGCGGCCGATCTGGCCGAGGTGATCCACGCCACGGCCATCGTCGCCTTCACCTCCAGCGGCACCACGGCGGCGCGCATCGCGCGCAAACGCCCGGCGGTGTCCGTGCTGGCGATCACGCCGGACCAGGCGGTGTCGCGGCGGCTGTGCCTGCTGTGGGGGGCGCACAGCGTCCTGTCCGAGGACATCCACACCTACGAGGAGAGCGTGGAGCGCGCCTGCGCCTTCGCCCAGAGGGAGGAGTTCGCGCGCCCCGGCGACACCATGGTCGTGGTCGCCGGCATCCCCTTCGCCCAGGCCGGCACCACAAACAACCTGCGGGTGGTGCAGATCAGCCGCAGCTGACCGGGCCTCCGCCTGCAAAGCCGCCTCGGACTGCACGCGGGCCGTGCAATCGCCCCGGAAGTTGAGTACCGTTCGGGGACACGGCCGGGGAGGGGAGGTCCATGCGCGCGCTGCTACGCTTCATCGGTGTGCTGGTTGCCGCCGCCCTTGCGACCATGCCGTTGTCGGGCGCGCTGGCCCAGGAACCGCCGGGGCCGCCCAAGGAGGTGGTGGCGGCGTGGGGCTGCGTCCTGTTCGGGAGCGCCGGCACGGCGGGGGCGGTCGCCGCCAACTCGGAGAACCTGATCAACGTGCTGGCCGGCGGCGTCGTGGCGCCGGCCAACCCGGCGATCCTCTACATCGGCTTGGCCGGAGTGGTGTTCACCACCTTCTGCACGCTGGGCATGCAGCTGACGCCGCTCTACCTGCACTATTACCAGCCCGGCCCGACGGACCCAGACGAAACGCTCGCCCTGGCGGGCGAGGGCGAGGGGTAAGCCCCGCTCAGCGGTACACCAGCGTCGGCAGCCACAGCGAGAAGGCCGGCCAGAACGTCACCACCGCCAGCACCAGAAGCAGCGGCACCAGGAAGGGCAGGCACGCCTTGGCGCACTCCTCGAACGGGATGCGCGCGACCCGCGCCAGGATGTAGAGCACCATCCCCACCGGCGGCGTCAGCAGGCCGATCATCAGGTTCAGCACCATGATCAGGCCGAACTGCACCGGATCGACGCCGATCTGCGTCATGATCGGCAGCAGCACCGGCACCAGGATGGTGATCGCCGCGATGGTCTCCAGGAAGCAGCCGACGACCAGCAACAACACGTTCACCAGGATCAGGATGGTCACCGGGTCCTTGGAGAAGCCCAGCACCCACTCCGTCAGCTGCTCGGTGACCCGCGCCGAGGTCAGCAGCCAGCCAAAGATCGACGCCGCGGCGACGATCAACAGGATCACCGCCGTGGTCTCGATGGTCTCCAGGCTGACGCGGACCAACGACTCCCAGGTCAGCGTGCGGTAGACGGCGAAGCCCAGGAACAGCGCGTAGACCACCGCGGCGATGGCCGCCTCGGTGGGGGTGAACATGCCGCTGACCATGCCGCCGATCAGGATCACCGGCGTCATCAGCGCCAGGAACGCCTGTTTGAACGTCACCACCAGCACCTGCGCCGAGAAGCGCGCGTCGCGGCCATAGTTCTTGCGCCGCGCGATCCACGCGACCCAGATCATCAGGGCGCCCGCCATGCCGAGGCCGGGGATGAAGCCGGCGGCAAACAGCTGGCCGACCGAGGTGTTGGCCATCACGCCGTAGATCACCAGCGGCAGCGACGGCGGGATGATCGGCCCGATGGTCGAGGACGCGGCGGTGATGCCCACCGCGAAGCGGTCGTCGTAGCCGTGGTCGCGCATCGCCTTGATCTCGATGGTGCCCAGGCCCCCGGCGTCCGCCACGGCGGTGCCCGACATGCCGGCGAAGATCACCGACCCCACCACGTTGACGTGCCCCAGCCCGCCGCGCATCCAGCCGAAGGCGGCGACCGCGAAGGCGTAGATGCGCTCGGTGATGAGGGCCGAGTTCATCAGGTTGCCGGCCAGGATGAAGAACGGGATGGCGAGCAGCGGGAAGCTGTCGATGCCGCCGATCATGCGGTGCAGCACCACCACGTCCGGCATCCCCGCCGCCCAGACGTAGAGCAGCGAGGAGCCGGCCAGCGCCACCGCGATCGGCACGCCGACGGCCATCATCCCGAACAGCGATCCGAACAGGAGATACAGCATGCGCGGGCCCTCAGCGTCGGCGGAGTTGGAAGCGGAGCCACGCCGACTGCACCGAGCGCAGCGACATCACGCACAGGCCCGCCAGCACGGCGGCGTACAGCCAGCTCATCGGCAGGTCGATGACCGCCATCTGCTGCGTGCCCATCAGCCCGACCATCAGCCAGGCCAAGTACGCCGAGTAGGCGTAGAAGCCGATGCAGACCAGATCGGCGAGCAGCAGCACCGCGTTGGAGGCGCCGAGCGGTAGGTAGTTGTGCACGAACTCCACCGCGATGTGGGCGCGCCGCCGCACCGCCAGCCCGCCGCCCAGGAACGCCACCGCGACCAGCAGGTAGCGCGCGCCCTCCTCGGTCCAGGGCAGGCTGTTGTTCAGCACGTAGCGGGTGAAGAACTGCAGGAAGACGGTGAAGGCCAGCAGCCAGAAGACCAGGAAGGCCAGCACGTCCTCCGGCGCCCGCGGGGCGAGGCGCAACTCGGCCTCTTCCGGCGGGGCGGCCATGGCCGGCGCGACGGTCACGCCGGCCAGCGGCCCATCGTTCGGGATCTCCGTCACGGAGCGTCTACTTGATCTGCTGCAGGCGCTCGTACTGCTCCTTGCTCCAGGGCACGCCCTCCAGGTGCGCCTTGGTCACCATGGCGCGGAAGGGCGCGCGGTCCACCTTGTTGACCTTGGCGCCCAGCTTGGTGAAGCCGTCGGTCAGCTCTTTTTCCGAGGCGATGATGTCCTCGTCCGACTTGGTGGCGGCCTCGGCGAACACAGCCGCGAAGGTCTTCTTGTCGTCCTCCGACAGCTTCTTCCACAGCGGCGCGCCGACGATGGTCAGCAGGCTCTCGGTGATGTGGCCGGTCAGGTTGATGACCGGGCTCGGCTCGTAGAACTTCTTGGCGAGGATGGTCGGCAGCGGGTTCTCCTGCGCGTCGACCGTGCCCTGGGCCAGCGCCAGGTAGACCTCGGCGAAGGCGATGGGGGTGGCGTTGGCGCCGACCGCCTTGGGGAACATGACGTACATGGGCGCGTCGGGGACGCGGATCTTCATGCCCTTCATGTCCTCCGGCTTGGTGACCGGCTGCTTGGAGGTGACGTGCCGCTCGCCGTAGTAGAGCATGGCGAGGATCTTGTTGCCCGTCGCCTTCTCGTAGCCGCCGGACAGCTCCTTGAACAGGTCGCTCTTGGTGTAGGCGCGCCAGTGGTCGAAGTCGCGGAACATGTAGGGCGCCGCGGCGATGGCGATCGGCCCGTAGGAGCGCGCTGCGAAGTTGGTGCCGGTGTAGATGGCGTCCACCGTGCCCAGCGTCAGGCCCTGGTTGATGTCCGTCTCCTTGCCGAGCGAGGAGGCCGGGAACACGTCCATGGCGTAGCGGCCGCCAGTGCGCTTGGCGATCTCGTCCGCCGCCCACAGCGCCCATTTGTGATAGGCTTCCGACGTCTCGTAGACGTGCGCGAACTTCAGTTTCGTCTGCGCGGCGGCCGGTCCGGCCATCACCCCAAGCGCGACGGCAGCCGTCGCGATCCCCATGAACAGGCGGCGATTCATGCTGGTCCCCTCCCTTGGGCCGACCCGGCACTGACGGCCGGTTTGTTTGGCACACGAACAGTCTAGTGAAAAAGCGGGTGAGCGCAAACAGGCGGAAGTGGGGAGGCGGTGGATCGTCGCTCTGCCGAATTGGCTACCACCGACGAGAGGCTGTTGGTCCCTACGCCCACGCCGGCGCTTGCGGAATCGCACAAGGAGTGCATGTAATAAGAACAGACGGCTTCGGCCGTGCGAGAACCCGGCTCTTCCACCCGCGGGTGGGGCAAGACGGCCGGGACTTGGGAGGAAACATGAGGTCCAGGACGCCCCGCCGCGGCAGAGCGGCGGTCGGTGGGCCGTCGCGATCGGCCCGCAACGCCCGTGGAGGTCCGGCATGAGACCGACCGACACCGGCTCCCCCGACTATTTCCACCGCGTCGTCGATTGCCAGTGGGCCTGCCCCGCCCACACGCCGGTCCCCGAATACATCCGGCTGATCGCCGCGGGCCGCTACGACGACGCCTACCTCATCAACTGGAAATCGAACGTCTTCCCCGGCATCCTCGGCCGCACCTGCGACCGCCCGTGCGAGCCCGCCTGCCGCCGCGGCCGGGTGGAGGCGGAGCCGGTGGCGATCTGCCGCCTGAAGCGCGTCGCCGCCGACCACAAGGGGCCGCACGTGCGCGCCCGCTTCCCCCGGGCGCCGGAGCGGAAGAACGGCAAGCGCGTGGCGCTGATCGGCGCCGGCCCGGCCTCGCTGACGGTGGCGCGCGACCTCGTGCCGCTCGGCTACCACGTCGTGGTCTACGACGGCGAGGCGAAGGGCGGCGGCATGATGCGCAGCCAGATCCCGCGCTTCCGCCTGCCCGACTCGGTGCTGGACGAGGAGGTCGGGCAGATCCTCGACATGGGCGTCGAGACCCGCTTCGGCACCTGGGTGAGCAGCCTGAAGGCGGTGCTGGACGAGGGCTACGACGCGATCTTCGTCGGCACCGGCGCGCCGCGCGGGCGCGACGTCGACGTGCCCGGCCGCGCTGAGGCCGCCGCCAACATCCACATCGGCATCGACTGGCTGTCCTCGGTCTCCTTCGGGCACACCGGGCGGATCGGCAAGCGGGTCATCGTGCTGGGCGGCGGCAACACCGCCATGGACTGCTGCCGCACCGCGCGGCGCCTCGGCGGCGAGGATGTGCGGGTGGTGGTGCGCTCCGGCTTCGAGGAGATGAAGGCGTCTCCCTGGGAGAAGGAGGACGCGCTGCACGAGGGCATCCCGATCCACAACTTCCTCGTGCCCAAGGCCTTCACGCACGCGGGTGGCCGGCTGACCGGCGTCGTCTTCGAAAAGGTCGCCGCGCACTACGACGAGAAGGGCCGGCGCAGCCTGATCCCGACCGGAGAGCCGAACGTCCACATGGCGTGCGACGACGTGCTGGTCGCCATCGGCCAGGACAACGCCTTCCCCTGGATCGAGCGCGACGCCGGCATCGACTTCGACCGCTGGGGGCTGCCGAAGGTGGACCCGGTCACCTTCCAGTCCACCAACGCAAAAGTCTTCTTCGGCGGCGACGCGGCGTTCGGCCCGAAGAACATCATCACCGCGGTGGCGCAGGGGCATGAGGCGGCGATCTCCATCGACGCCTTCTGCCAGGGATCGTCCCTGAACGACCGGCCGCCGCCGCATGTCACGCTCATCAGCCAGAAGATGGGCCTGCACGAGTGGAGCTACGACAACGACGTCTCTGCCGACGCCCGCCACAAGGTGCCGCTGCGCGAGACCGCGGTGGCGTTGAAGGACGTGCGGGTGGAGGTGGAACTGGGCTTCGACGCAGGGCAGGCGTGGCAGGAGGCGCAGCGCTGCCTGAACTGCGACGTGCAGACGGCCTTCGCCACCAATCTGTGCATCGAGTGCGACGCCTGCCTCGACATCTGCCCGGTGGACTGCCTGACCATCGCCGAGGACGGCGAGGAGGGCGAGCTGCTGACCCGCCTGAAGGCGCCGAAGCTCCACGCCGACCAGCCGACCTACGTGTCCGGCGCGCTGAAGACGGGGCGTGTCATGGTGAAGGACGAGGACGTCTGCCTGCACTGCGGCCTGTGCGCCGAGCGGTGCCCGACCGGCGCCTGGGACATGCAGAAGTTCTTCCTGGAAATGAGCCACGCCGGAGGGGCCGCATGCCGCAGCCGCTAGAGCGCATCAACGACTTCGTCGTCAAGTTCGCCAACGTCAACGGCTCCGGCTCGGCCAGCGCCAACCAGCTGTTCGCCAAGGCTGTCCTGCGCATGGGCGTGCCGGTGGCCAGCCGCAACATCTTCCCCTCCAACATTCAGGGCCTGCCGACCTGGTACGAGGTGCGGGTGTCGGAGGCCGGGCACCGCGGCCGGCGCGGCGGCGTCGATCTCATGGTCGCCATGAACCCGCAGACCTGGGCGCGCGACGTGGCGGAGGTGGAGCCCGGCGGCTACCTCCTCTACGACAGCACCAAGCCGATGCCGCCGTCGCGCTTCCGCGACGACGTGACGGTGATCGGCGTGCCGCTGACGGCGCTCTGCAACGCCGCGTACGCCGACCCGCGCCAGCGCCAGCTGTTCAAGAATATCCTGTACGTCGGCGTGCTCTCCGCCCTGCTCGACATGGACGTGGCCGAGATCGAGCGCCTGCTGGGCGAGCAGTTCAAGGGCAAGGAGAAGCTGGTCGCGGCCAACGTGCACGCCCTGCACCTCGGCCGCGACCATGCCCTCCAGAACCTGCACTGCCCGATCGGGCTGCGGGTGAAGCGCGCGGACGCGGTGGGCGACCGCATCTTCGTGGACGGCAACAACGCGGCGGCGCTGGGCTGCGTCTACGGCGGCGCCACGGTGGCGGCGTGGTACCCGATCACGCCCTCCACCTCGGTGGCCGAGGCGTTCATGAAGCACTGCAAGGCGTTCCGCACCGACCCGGAGACCGGCAAGGCGCGCTGCGCCATCGTGCAGGCGGAGGACGAGCTGGCCGCCATCGGCATGGTCATCGGCGCGGCGTGGAACGGGGCGCGGGCCTTCACCGCCACCTCCGGCCCGGGCATCTCGCTGATGCAGGAGTTCCTGGGGCTGGCCTACTTCGCCGAGATCCCGGCGGTGATCATCGATGTGCAGCGCGGCGGTCCCTCCACCGGCATGCCGACCCGCACGCAGCAGTCCGACCTGCTGCTCGCCGCCTACGCCTCGCACGGCGACACCAAGCATGTCCTGCTCTTCCCCGAGGATCCGCGGGAATGCTTCGAGTTCGCGGCCACCGCGCTCGACCTTGCCGATCGCTTGCAGACGCCGGTGTTCGTCATGACCGACCTCGACATCGGCATGAACGACTGGCTGTGCGAGCCCTTCGCCTGGGACGACTCCCGCCGCATGGACCGCGGCAAGGTGATGACCGCCGAGGCGCTGGAGGCCGGCACCGACTTCGGCCGCTACAAGGACGTGGATGGCGACGGCGTCCCCTGGCGCACCTACCCCGGCACGCACCCGACGAAGGGGGCCTACTTCACCCGCGGCACCAGCCGCGACCCCTACGCCCGCTACACCGAGGAAGGCTCGGTCTACGTCGACAACATGCAGCGCCTGCTGCGCAAGTTCGCCACGGCGGCGCAGCTGGTGCCCGCCGCGGTGCCGCGCCCGGCCCGCCAGCCGACGCGGGTCGGCGTGATCCACTACGGCTCCAGCGCGCCGGCCATGCAGGAGGCGCTGGGGATGCTGGACGGGCAGGGGCTGCACGTCAACGCGCTGCGGGTGCGCGCCTTCCCCTTCGGCGACGAGGTGATCGACTTCGTCGAGCGGCACGACACCGTCTTCGTGGTCGAGCAGAACCGCGACGCCCAGCTGCGCACGCTGCTGGTCAACGAGGGCGCCGTCGATCCCGCGAAGCTGGTGCCGGTGCTGCACTACGACGGCACGCCGATCACCGCCCGCTTCATCGCCGGGGCCGTCGCCGAGAAGCTCTTGGCCCTCACCGTCGTGCCGCTGCGCAAGGCCCTGCCATGACCTACCTGAAGCCGCACTTCCGCAACCCCGCCCTGCCGGCCAACGCGCTGGGCTATACACGGCGCGACTACGAGGGCGCGGTGTCCACGCTGTGCGCCGGCTGCGGCCACGATTCGATCAGCGCCGCCATCGTGCAGGCCTGCTTCGAGCTGGACCTGCCGCCCCACCGCCTCGCCAAGCTGTCGGGCATCGGCTGCTCGTCGAAGACGCCGACCTATTTCCTGGGCGCCTCGCACGGCTTCAACAGCGTGCATGGGCGCATGCCCTCGGTGCTCACCGGCGCGAACCTCGCCAACCGCGAACTGGTGTACCTGGGCGTGTCCGGCGACGGCGACAGCGCGTCCATCGGCCTGGGGCAGTTCGTCCACGCCATGCGGCGCGGCGTCAACATGCTCTACATCGTCGAGAACAACGGCGTGTACGGCCTGACCAAGGGGCAGTTCTCGGCCACCGCCGACAAGGGCTCGAAAAGCAAGAAGGGCGCCGTCAACCCAGACGACCCCATCGACCTCGTGAGCCTCGCCCTGCAGATGGGCGCCACCTTCGTCGGCCGCAGCTTCTCCGGCGACAAGGCGCAGCTCGTGCCGCTGATCAAGGCGGCGCTGCGCCACCGCGGCGCGGCCTTCCTCGACGTGCTCAGCCCGTGCGTGACCTTCAACAACCACGCCGGCTCGACCAAGAGCTATGATCACGTCCGCGAGCACAACGCGGTGTTCAACCGCCCCGACTTCGTGCCGCACCGCGAGGAGATCACCGCGGAGACCGCGCCGGGCGACGTGGCCGAGGTGACGCTGCACGATGGCTCGGTGGTGCGGCTGCGCCCGGTGGCGGGCGACCACGACGTGCACGACCGCATCGCGGCGATGAACCATCTCGCCGAGCGGCAGGCGGAGGGGGAGATCGTCACCGGCCTGCTTTACGTCGATCCCGAGGCCGGCGATCTGCACGACCGTTTGAACACGGTGGACACGCCGCTCAACCGGCTCAATGATGCGGAGCTGTGTCCCGGCGCGGCGGCGCTGGTCAAGGTCAACGCCGCGCTGCGGTGAGCGAACGAATCAAAGAAGGGGAGAGGAATGAGCATCCAGCATCTGCTCGTCCATGTGGACGCCACCGAGCGCGCGATGGCGCGCCTCGACTTCGCGGTGGCGCTGGCCAAGCGCTTCCAGGCCCGGTTGACCGGTCTGTTCGCCCAGAAGGAGAGCTTCGGGCCGAGCATCGTCGCGCGGCGCGCCAGCGAGAACCTCCTGAAGTCCATGGACGAGACCCGCGCCCGCTTCGAGGCGGCGACGGCGGCGGCCGGCGTCACCGGCGAATGGTGGCAGGTCGAGAACGGCGATCACACCAACGTGGTCACCCAGACGGTGATCTGCGCCCGCTACGCCGACCTGGCGATTCTCGGCCAGCACGACCCCGACGCCTCGGTGATGCCCGAGGATCTGGTGGAGCAGGTGCTGCTGAACTCCGGCCGGCCGGTGCTGGTGTTCCCGCACATCGGCCGCTTCGGCGCACCGGGCGGCAAGACGCTGATCGCCTGGAACGGCAGCCGTGAGGCGGCGCGCGCGGTGAACGACGCGATTCCCTTCATGAAGGGATCGGAATCGGTGACGGTTCTGGCGGTGCACGCCGGCGAGATGCCGCACGACCCCGGCAAGGTCCCGAACGTCGACATCGTCGCCCACCTCGCCGCGCACGGCATCACGGCCAACCTGGAGCGCCTGCCGCTCAGCGAGATCGCCTTTGCGGACGCGGTGCTGAACCGCGCCTACGAGACGGACTCGAACCTGCTGGTGATGGGCGGCTACGGGCAGTACGGCTTCCCGCATCTGCTGCGCGGCTCGAACACCCGGCACATCCTGCGCACGCTGACCCTGCCGGCGCTGCTGTCGCATTAGCCCTTTCCGATTCAACCGTCATGGCCGGGACAAGCCCGGGCATGACGGTTTGGAAGGCTAAGGTGTTCAGTGAACGGTCGTCGGCCGCCCGTCACCGGCGCGGCGGCCGCGCACCGAGGTCAGACAGAAGGCGTGCCAGCACAGGTCGACCATGGCGGCCGGCACTTCCTCGGTGTCGTAGCCGGCCATGGCGTAGGTGCCGGAGGCGTGCGCCATCGCAGCGCCGACCGCGTTGGCGCTCAGCCCCGTCGCCGAGCCGACCAGAGCCAGCGTCTGCCCAAGCGCCGCCGCGTCCAGGCGCACGGAGGCCGGGGCTACCGTCATCTCCAGCGTCTCGCCGCGCAGGCGGCCGACCGCCACGTAGGCCTCCAGCAGGTCGTCGCGGTCCTCCGGCCGCAGCACGGCGGCGACCACGCGGCTGCCCGACAGGCGGCCGACGCCGTCGAACTCGAACACCACGGCACGCTCGCTCTGGCGGGCGTCGGCGAGGATGGCGGCCTTGCCGGACAGCGGGCCGGCGGAAATGCGTGACGCCTCCTCGAACAGCTCCGGGCTGCCGCCGGCCTCGGTGTGCACCACCAGCGGGCCGTCGGTCACCGCCACGGTCGCCAGCAGGCGCGCCATGAAGTCCACCGTAGTCGCCGGCTGGTCCTCGTCGTTGCCCTGCAGCAGGTCGGTGCCGCGGCGGAGCATGATCTCCGCGAAGCTGAACTCGTCGTCCAAAATGCCGTCTCCTGAGGGACTCTTTCATTCCTGGGCTGGGCGCATAAAAGCGAAAAGGCCGGACCCAGGTCCAGCCTTTTCGGTCTCCGACAAGCGGAGGCTTCCGGCGGAAATCCCCGTTTCCGAGGTCTCGCGCAAGACGTAGCCGCCGGCTGTGCGTCTGCGCACGAGGCCCACCTGAGTGGGTCACTCCCGTGGTCCGTACCTCACCGGTCCCGGCCACAGGTCAAAGCATGCGCCTGTGACACAAAGGAGTCAAAGGCGCTGAGGTCGTAGACTTACCCCATTGGCGCGATGGCCGAGGCCAGGGTGGCGCGCAGCCACGCGTGCTCCGGGTCGTCGTGCCGCCGCTCGTGCCACAGCTGCGTGATGGAGAAGGTGCCCAGTTCCAATGGCGGCTCCACCACCTGCACGTCGGCCCGGCCCGCCAGCCAGTGCGCCAGCCGGCGGGGCAGGGTGAGGATCAGGTCGGTCTCGGCGACGATCAGCGGGGCGGCCAGAAAGTTCGGCACCCGCAGCGCGATCCGCCGCGTAAGGCCCAGGCGGCCAAGCGCCTCGTCCACCGCGCCGGGGCTGCGGTCGTCGCGGACGGTGATGAGGGCGTGGCGCAGGCCGGCGAAGGCCTGCGGCGTCAGCGGCCCGGCAAGCGCCGGGTGACCGCGGCGGGCGAGGCAGGCGAAGCCGTCCGTCATCACCGTCCGGCCGAAGAAGCCGGCGGGTACCTGCGGGAAGTTGCCGACGGCGAGGTCGAGGCCGTCGGACTCCAGCTCGGCCAGCGTGCCGGCGCGCGGCGGCGCGAGGACGATGTCGAGCCCCGGTGCCTCGCGCTCCAGCCGGTGCAGCAGGGCGGGCAGCACCAGCAGGCCCAGATAGTCCGGCATGGCGATGCGGGCGACGCCCTGGTGGGTGGCGGGATCGAAGGCCGGCGGCTGGACGATTCGCCCGACCTCCGCCAGCACGGCGCGGAGTCGCGGCGCCAGCGCCTCGGCCCGCGGGGTGGGGACGAGGCCGGCGGAACTGCGCACCAGCAGCCGGTCTTCAAACACGGCGCGCAGCCGGCCAAGCGCCCGGCTCATCGCTGGCTGGCTGAGGCCGACACGGTCGGCGGCGCGGGTGACGCTGCGCTCGGCCAGCAGCGAGTCGAGTGCCACCAGCAGGTTCAGGTCGATGCCGGCCAAATTCACTTCACGCATGCACTCAATATCAAGCATGCATGAGCGTAATGCCAGCGCCGGGTTTACCGTCCTCTCCAGAACGCCGGCCGGGCCGGCGAAACACCCGAGGAGAGGGACAGATGTACGTCGTGACGGGAGTGACCGGGAACACGGGCGCGGTGGTGGCGGAGACCCTGCTGGCGCGCGGCGAGGCGGTGCGGGTGCTGGTGCGCGACGCCGGCAAGGCGGCCAAATGGGCGGCGCGCGGTGTCGAGGTGGTCGAGGGCAACGTCAAGGACGCCGCCGCCGTGGCACGCGCGCTGGCCGGGGCGAAGGGCGCCTACCTGCTCGATCCGCCGGACTACGGCTCGCGCGATCCGATGGCCGACGCCGACGCGGTGGGTGCCGCCTACGCCGAGGCGATCCGCAAGACCGCGCTGCCGCACGCCGTGGTGTTGTCGTCCATCGCCGCGCACCATCCGGACGGCACCGGCATCATCGGCACGCTGCACCGGATGGAGACGATCCTGCGCGGTGCCGGGGCGCCGGTGACGTTCCTGCGCGCCGCCTACTTCATGGAGAACTGGGGCAACGTGCTGGAGCCGGCGCTGGGCCAGGGCGTGCTGCCGAGCTTCATCCACCCGCTGGACAAGGCATTGCCCATGGTCTCGGTCGCCGACATCGGCCGCACGGCGGCGGACCTGCTGCTGGAAGGGGCGCGCGGCGTGCGGGTGGTGGAGCTGTCCGGGCCGGCGGAGGCCTCGCCGGCCGATGCCGCGGCCGCCATCGGCGCGGCGGCCGGGCGGGCGGTGCAGGCGGTGGCGGTGCCGCGCGGGGAGTGGGCGCCGACGCTCGCCGGGGTCGGGTTCCCGCCGGACGTGGTGGCGCTGTTCGTCGGCATGTACGACGGCATCAACAACGGCCGCGTGGCGTGGGAAGGGCAGGAGGCCCGGCGCGGCGCGGCGACGCTGGACGCGGCGCTGCGGCGACTCGTGGAGGGGCGGAAGGTCGCGGCGTAGGCACGTGGCTGACCCCCACCCCAGCCCTCCCCCGTCCAGCGGGGGGGCTGGGGTGGGGATAAAAAGGTTACGCCCCCGCCCGGAACAGCATCAGCCGCCGCGGATCCACCGCCGCGGTCACCTCGTCGCCCGCCCGCATCGGCACGTAGCCCGGCAGCTTGGCGTGGATCTCCACGCCCTCGGGCACCCCCGCCGCCGGCAGGCTCAGGCACACCCGCGTGGTGGATCCCAGGAAGCTCGTCCGCCGCACCTTCGCGGCGATCCCGTCCGGCCGGCTGCCGGGGGGCAGGACGGCGACGTCCTCGACCCGGCACGCCACCTCCAGCGCGTCGGCCGCGGCGTCCGCCGGCACCGGAAAGCGGCCGAGCGGCGTGTCCAGGTGCCCGTCCACCACGCGGGCGGAGAAGCGGTTCAGTTCGCCGAACAGCTGCGCCACGAAGCTGTTGGCCGGGCTGTGGTACAGCGCGAAGGGGGTGTCGGCCTGGACGATGCGGCCGTCGGTCATCACCACGACGCGGCTGCCGATCTCCATGGCCTCCTCGGGATCGTGGGTGACGACCAGGGTGGCGATGCCGGTGGCGCGGATGATCTGCACCACCTCTTCGCGCACCGAGCGGCGCATCTGCTCGTCCAGCGCCGAGAACGGCTCGTCGAGCAGCAGCACGTCCGGCTCGCGCGACATGGCGCGGGCCAGCGCCACGCGCTGCTGCTGGCCGCCCGACAGCGTGTGCGGGTAGGCGTCGGCGTAGCGGGTCAGTGCCACCAGCTCCAGCAACTCGGCGACGCGGGCGTCGCGCTCGGCGCGCGGGCGGTGGCGCAGGCCGAAGGCGACGTTGCCGGACACGGTCAGGTGCGGAAACAGCGCGAAGTCCTGGAACATCAGGCCGACCGGCCGGCGCTCCGGCGGCAGCGAGCGGCCGGGCACCGCCACCGGCACCCCGCCGATGCTGATGGAGCCGGCCTGCAGAGTCTCGAGCCCGCTGATCAGACGCAGCAGGGTGGACTTGCCGCAGCCCGACGGGCCGACGATGCAGGTCACCTCCTGCGGCGAAACGGTCAAGGACACACCGTTGAGCGCGGCGTGTCCCGGGTAGCGGTGGCTGACGTCGACGATCTCGATGGTCGATGACGGCGGCTTCAAGTCATCCCCCAAACGTGGCCCCGAAAAGCGAAAAGCCGCGGACCCGAGGGTCCGCGGCGGTCTTCTATTACTTCCACCCGGCGCGGTCCATGATCCGCAGCGCCTGGTCGTTGTGATCGAGGTAGGACGCGGCGTTCAGCGGATCCTGCTTGAAAGCCCCCAGCGCGGCCAGCGCCGGGTGCGGCTGCACCGCCGGGTTGACCGGGAACTCCATGTTGCTGTCGGCGAAGGCGCGCTGCGCCTCGGGCGAGGCCATGAACTCCAGCAGCTTGACGGCGTCGGCGCGGTGCGGAGCGGTCTTGACGACGCCGGCGCCGCTGAGGTTGACGTGCGTGCCGCGGTTGCCCTGGTTCGGGAAGATGGCGCCGACCTTCTTCGCCACCTCCTGATCGTCCGGCTTCGACGAGGTCAGCAGCTTGCCGAGATAGTAGGAGTTGGAGAGCGCCACGTCGCCCTCGCCGGCGGCCACCGCCTTGATCTGGTCGGTGTCGCCGCCCTTCGGCGCGCGGGCGAAGTTGGCGACCAGGCCCTTGGCCCACTCCTCGGTCTTGGCCTCGCCGTTGGCGGCGACCATCGAGGCGGTCAGCGCGAGGTTGTACGGGTGCGTGCCGCTGCGGGTCAGCACGCGGCCCTTCCACACCGGCTTGGCGAGGTCCTCGTAGTCCTTGAGGTCCTCGGGCTTCACGCGGTCCTTGGCATAGACGACGATGCGCGCGCGCATCGACAGGCCGTACCACTGGCCCTCGGCGTCGCGCAGGTTGGGCGGGATCACCCTGTCGAGAAGCTCCGACTTGGCTGGGGCGAGCAGCCCCTCGCGGGCGGCCAGCGCGAGGCGGCCGGCGTCCACGGTGATGAAGAGGTCGGCCGGGCTGCTGGCGCCCTCGGCCTTGAGGCGCTGGATCAACTCGTCGTGGTTGCCCTCGATGACGTTGACCTTGATGCCGGTCTTCTTGGTGAAGGCCTCGTAGATCGCCTTGTCGGTGTTGTAGTGCCGCGAGTTGTAGACGTTGACCTCCTGGGCCTGCGCCGCGGAGCACACACCGATGCCGGCCAGAAGCGCCAGCGCACCAATCTTCGAACGAAGCATTCTCCGACCTCTGCAATTGCAACTCATTATCACTTGCGAAGTGATAGCAGGTTGGGCTTGGCCTGTCGAGAGGGGTGTTGCCGATGCGGCGGGGTGTCGCACGGGATTATCGGCGATGCCCCGGCCTGGAGGAATTCAGCGACCGGCTCAGCAGGATCACCGGCAGCAGGCCGACCAGCACGATGATCAGCGCCGGCAGGGCGGCGGCGTCCAGGCGCTCGGTGGAGGCCATGCGGAAGGCTTCGACCGCCAGCGTGTCGAAGTTGAAGGGCCGCAGGATCATCGTCGCCGGCAGCTCCTTCATGATGTCGACGAACACCAGCAGCGCGGCGCTGAGGATGCTGGCGCGCAGCAGCGGCATTTGCACCAGGAACAGCACCTGCACCGGCCCGCTGCCCAGCGAGCGCGCCGCCCCCTCGATGTTCGGGCTGACCTTGGAGAACCCCGACTCGAGCGGCCCGTAGGCGACCTGGAAGAAGCGGATCAGGTAGCCGTAGAGGATGCCGAACACCGTGGCGCCCAGCAGCGCGCCGGTCGGCAGGTCGAACCACGCGCCCACGGCGCCGATGGAGATCAGGATGCCCACCGCGATCACCGTGCCCGGCGTGGCGTAGCCCAGCGTGGCGACGCGCGCGGCGACGGCGGCCAGCCGGCTGCGCTCGCTGCGCACGCCGTGGATCACCGCCAGCCCGACCGACACCACCACCACCGCGCCGGATGCCGCCAGCATGAAGCTGTTCAACGCCGGCTTGGCGATGGCCGTATCCCACGCCTCGTCGCCGCCCAGCCAGATCAGGCGCAGCAGGATGACGGCGGGCAGCACGAAGCCGAAGAACACCGGCGTGCCGCACACCAGCCACGCCAGCGCGGTGCGCCCGGCGCCCAGGCGGACGGTGGGCAGCGCCCGGTACTTGTTGGTGGTCTGGTGGAAGCGCATGCGCCCGCGACTGACCCGTTCCAGGGCCACCACCAGCACGACGAACAGCAGCAGCAGGGAGGCCAGCTGCGCCGCCGCCACCGGGCTGGCCAGCGCGAACCACGTGCGGTAGATGCCCACCGTGAAGGTGTCGATGCCGAAGTACTTCACCGCGCCGAAGTCGGCCAGCGTCTCCATCAGCGCGTAGCCGACCCCCGCCGCCAGCGCCGGCCTGGCCAGCGGCAGGGCGACCCGCCAGAAGGTGCCGAACGGCGTGGCGCCCAGCGTGCGGCTGACCTCCAGCACGCAGGCCGACTGCTCCAGGAACGCCGAGCGGGCGAGTACGTACACATACGGGTACAGCACCGACGACAGCACGAACGCCGCGCCGCCCAGCGAATGGATCTCCGGGAACCAGTAGTCCGCCTTGCGCCAGCCGAAGGCGGCGCGCAGCGCCGTCTGCAACGGGCCGGTGAACTGGAAGAAGTCGGTGTAGGTGTACGCCAGCACGTACGCCGGCATCGCCAGCGGCAGCAGCAGCGCCCATTGCAGCACCGACCGCCCGCGGAACTCGTGCATGGTGACCGCCCAGGCGCAGGCGACCCCGGTGACCAGCGTCATCAGCGCCACCAGCACCAGCAACGCCAGCGTGTTGACCACGTAGTCGGGCAGCACGGTGGAGGCGAGGTGGCTCCACAGCCCACCGCTCGACCCGGTCAGCGCCTGCGAGAACACCGCCGCGATGGGCGCCGCGATCACCGTCGCGAGTCCGACCGACACCAGCGTGCCCCAGCCGGCGCCTGCGACAATGCGTCTCACTCGCAATCCGAGGCCGAAACCGTCGTGCCGATTGCCCGCCATCGCCATGGAAAAGCGCTCCTTACCGCGCGTACGCCTTCCAGCGCAGCCAGTGGTCGGCCAGCACGCAGGCCATCATCGCCTCGCCCACCGGAACGGCGCGGATGCCGACGCAGGGATCGTGGCGGCCCTTGGTGATCAGCTCGGTGTCGTGACCGTCGAGGTCCACGGTCTGGCGCGGCACCAGGATCGAGCTGGTCGGCTTCACCGCGAAGCGCACCACCACGTCCTGGCCGGTCGTGATGCCGCCGAGGATGCCGCCGGCGTTGTTGGACAGGAAACGCGGGCCGTCTCCGTTGCCGTGGCGCATCTCGTCGGCGTTCTGCTCGCCGGTCAGCGTCGCCGCCTCGAAGCCGTTGCCGATCTCCACACCCTTGACCGCGTTGATGGTCATCATCGCGGCGGCGAGGTCGCTGTCGAGCTTGTCGTACAGCGGCTCGCCCAGGCCGGCCGGCACGCCGGAGGCCACCACCTCGACCACCGCGCCGATGGAGGAGCCGGACTTGCGGATGCCGTCCAGGTAGTCGGCCCACAGCGCGGCGGTCTGTGCGTCGGGGCAGAAGAACGGGTTGTTGTCGACCTCCGCCCAGTCCCAGCGCGACCGGTCCACCTTGTGCGGGCCGATCTGCACGAGCGCGCCGCGGATGGTGACGCCGGACGCCACCTTGCGGGCCACCGCGCCGGCGGCGACGCGGCACGCCGTCTCGCGCGCCGAGGAGCGGCCGCCGCCGCGGTAGTCGCGGATGCCGTATTTGGCTTGGTAGGCGTAGTCGGCGTGGCCGGGGCGGAACTTGCGCGCGATCTCGCCGTAGTCCTTGGAGCGCTGGTCGGTGTTCTCGATCATCAGCGAGATCGGCGTGCCGGTGGTCTTGCCCTCGAACACGCCGGAGAGGATTCTGACCTGATCCGGCTCTTGCCGCTGCGTGGTGTACTTGGACTGGCCGGGGCGGCGCTTGTCCAGCCAGGGCTGGATGTCGGCCTCCGTCAGGTCGAGCAGCGACGGGCAGCCGTCCACCACCACGCCGATCGCCGGCCCGTGGCTCTCGCCCCAGGTGGTGAAACGGAACTGCTTGCCGAAGCTGTTGCCGGCCATCGGAGATCCCTCATGCAATCAATCACGCTTCCTCACCGTCATCCCCACGAAGGCGGGGATCCATACGTTCCACAGCCGCCCGCTTTGGGAGTTATGGATCCCCGCCTTCGCGGGGATGACGGGCGGGGGAGGTGGTCGCCGCCCCCGTCGCAAGCGCTTGGCCTTACTCCGCCTTCGCCGCGGTGCCGCTCAGCCCGTTCAGCAGCTGGCCGACGGCCGCCGCCTCGTCCACCGCGACCATGCCGACGACGTGATAGCCGCTGTCCACATGCATCACCTCGCCGGTGACGCCGGCGCCCAGGTCGCTCAGCAGGAACAGGCCGGCGCCGCCGACCTCCTGGATGGTAACGTTGCGCTTCAGCGGCGCGTTCAGCTCGTTCCACTTGAGGATGTAGCGGAAGTCGCCGATGCCGCTGGCGGCCAGAGTCTTGATCGGGCCGGCGGAAATCGCGTTGACGCGGATGTTCTGCGCTCCCAGATCCACCGCGAGATAGCGTACGCTGGCCTCCAGGGCGGCCTTCGCCACGCCCATCACGTTGTAGTGCGGCATGACGCGCTCGGCGCCGTAGTAGGACAGCGTCAGCAGGCTGCCGCCGTCCGTCATCAGCGGCACCGCGCGCTGGGCCACCGCGGTGAAGGAGTACGCGGAGATGTCCATCGTGCGGAGGAAGTTGCCGCGCGTGGTGTTGAGGTAGAGGCCGTCCAGCTCGTTCTTGTCGGAAAACGCGATCGCATGCACCACGAAGTCGAGCTTGCCCCACTCCTTCTCGATCGCGGCGAAGGTCGCGTCGATGCTGGCCTCGTCGCTGACGTCGCAGGGCAGCACCAGCCGCGCGCCGACCGAGTCGGCCAGCGGCTTGACGCGCTTCAGCAGCGCCTCACCCTGGTAGGTGAAGGCAAGCTCCGCCCCCTGCTCGGCAAGCGCTGTGGCGATGCCCCAGGCGATCGAGCGGTCGTTGGCGACGCCCATGATCAGGCCGCGCTTGCCAGCCATGAGCGGCTTCGGGTTCGACATCCGGACCTCGTGACTATTATGGCCGTTTTGAACGGCGGTTCAGGAATTTCGCGGCGCATCCTACACGAAAGACACGCCGGGTCAAACCGGGCGGGGGAGGAAGTCCTATGACGGAGCCGACCGCGGCCAAGCCCTTCGCGGAGCGCCGGCGCAAGCCGCGGATCGTGCGCATGGCGCGGGAGCTGTTCGGCTTCCTCAGCCACGCGGCGATGCGCTACTACAACGACAACTGCTTCCAGACGGCGGCGTCGCTGACGTACACGACGCTGTTGGCCATCGTGCCGATCATGACCATCGGCTTCGCCATCTTCTCGGCGTTCCCGGCCTTCGCCGAGCTGCAGAAGCGCATGCAGGAGCTGATCTTCCGCAACATGGTGCCGCAGATCGGCGACGCCATCCTGGAATACCTGGGCCATTTCATGGCCAACGCCGGGCAGATGCCGATCTTCGGCATCATCGGTCTGGCGGTCTCCGCGGTGCTGCTGATCTGGACCATCGAGGGGTCGTTCGCCGCCATCTGGCGCGTCCGGGAGCCGCGCTCGATGGTCACCCGCATCCTCTCCTTCTGGGCCATCGTGTCGCTGACCCCGCTGTTCGCCGGCGCCAGCCTGACGCTGTCCACCCAGCTGTGGAACGTGCTGCGCATGGTCCACCTGGAGGAGCTGGCGGCACCGGCCGCCGGGTTCAGCGGGCTGCTGCCGCTGGTGCTGCAATGGATCGGCTGCTCGCTGCTCTATCTCATCATCCCGAACCGCACGGTGCTGTGGATGGACGCGGTGGGCGGCGGCGCCGTGGGCTCGCTGCTGCTGGAGGCGTCGAAGGCCGGCTTTGCCTGGTACATGCTGGAGTTCCCGGCCTACCAGACCATCTACGGCGCGCTGGCGACGGTGCCGATCTTCCTGTTCTGGCTGTACGTGGCCTGGTCCACCGTGCTGTTCGGCGCGGTCATCACCGCCGGGTTGCCGGAATGGCGCGCCGGCAAGATCACCCGCGGCGGGCCGGAGGGGCTGCTGCCCGGACAGCGTCTGGCGCTGGCGCTGGCGGTGCTGTGTGAGCTGATGGACGCCAACCGCCTGGGCGTCGGCATGCGGCGGCGCACGCTGGTGCAGCGGGTGCCGGTGGGCGCGGTGCTGATCGACGGCATCCTCGAGCAGATGCGCGACGCCCATTGGGTGGCGCACACCACGCGCGACGCCTGGGTGGTGACCCGCGACCTGACCGAGGCGACGTTGTTCGACCTGATGAAGGCGCTGGGCATCGGCCTGCGCGGCCCGGTGCGCAACATCGGCGGCCTGGAGCTGCCCTGGCAGGAGCGCACCGCCCAGCTGCTCGACGCCGCCGAAGCCTCGCAGCACGAGATCCTCGGCGTGCCCCTGAAGACGCTGCTGTCCGAACAGGAGCCCGCCGGCGGCGGCAGCGGCGCGGTGCCGCTGAGCGCGCGGCGGCGCTCCTCCTCCTGACCGGTCACAGGGATAGCATTTGAACAGCTGTTCATAGTCTGGTAGCCATGCCCGCGCCCTTACCCCTTCCGCGCGCCGGGTCCATGAGCTACGCCACCGCCCTGATCCTCGCCTCCAGCCTGTCCATGGACTCCTTCGCCGCGGCGCTCGGCACCGGCGCTGTCCTGCGCCGCCCCGGCGTGGGCGAGGCGCTGCGCGTCGGCGTCATGTTCGGCGGGGTGCAACTGGCGACCCCGCTGATCGGCTTCGCGCTCGGCCTGACCTTCGCCACGTACGTCGAGGCGGTGGACCACTGGATCGCCTTCCTGCTGCTGCTCGGCGTCGGCGGCAAGATGCTGTGGGAGAGCTTTTCCGATGACGAGGAGGACGACTCGCCCAACGGCCGGCTGGCGCTCGGCCAGCTGTTCCTGATGGCGGTGGCGACCTCCATCGACGCCGCCGCGGTGGGCGTGTCGCTGGCGGTGGTGGACGTGGACATCGTCGGCACCTGCCTGCTGATCGGTCTGGTGACCTTCGGCATGGCGTCGGGCGGCGTCCTGATGGGCCGCGCGGCGGGGCCGCTGTTCGGCAAGCGGGCGGAGCTGGTCGGCGGCCTGGGGCTGATCGCGATCGGCGTGAAGATCCTGGTCGAGCACACGCTGTGAGCCGCCGCCTTGTGGCGTCCTACTCCAGCCCCGCCTTCTTGCGCACGTCGTAGCTGCGGGTCTTCGACCACTTTTCCATGAACTGCACCAGCTCGGCGTCCGGCGGGTCGGGCAGGACGACCTTCAGCTTGACGTACTGGTCGCCGGCCGCCTTGGTCTTCTGACTGACCACGCCCTTGCCGCGCAGGCGCAGCGTGGAGCCGGTGTTGGACCCCGGCGGTACCTTCACCGCCACCGGGCCGCTCACCGTCGGCACGCGGATGGTGGCGCCGAGCACCGCCTCGTTCAGGGTGATCGGCACGTCGACGTGGATGTCGCCGTCCTGCCGGGTGAAGTAGGGGTGCGGCTCGACGTGCACCTCGACGATGGCGTCGCCGGCCGGCGCGCCGCCCAGGCCGGACAGGCCCTGGCCCTTCAGGCGCAGCTTCTGCTCGTTCTCGGTGCCGGGCGGGATGGCGACGTCGATGCTCTTGCCGTTCGACAGGCTGATGCGCCGCTTGGTGCCGTTGGCGGCCTCCAGGAACGGCACGGTGACCGAGTACGCGATGTCGGTGCCGCGCGCCTTGGCGCCGCCCGAGGTTCCGGTTCCGGAGCCCGCGCCCGCGCCCGGCCGCTTGCGCCCGCCGAACAGGTCGGAGAACCAGTCGTCGCCCCAGCCGCCGAAGCCCTCGTCCGCCCCGCCGGCCCCGCTGCCGCCCGGTGCGTGGGCGCGCGAGCGGGCGCCGTGCGCGGAGCGGCCGCCGAACCCGGCGTGCCGCTCGTTGCCGGAGGCGTCCACCTCGCCGCGGTCGTACCGGGCGCGCTTCACGGGATCGGACAGCAACGCGTACGCCGCCGAGATCTCCTTGAAGCGCTCCTCGTTGCCGGCGTGCCCCGGCTTGAGGTCGGGATGGTGCTGCTTCGCGAGCTTGCGATACGCCTTCTTGATGTCGTCGGCGCTGGCGCCTCTGGTCACGCCGAGGACGGTATAGGGATCGCGAATCTGGGCCACGAGCAGACTGTTCCTTTACCCCGGCCGGGGCTTCGAGTGCCGGTTAGCTGTTGGTGACGATCTTCCACGCACCGTCCGCCTGCTTGCAAGCGGTTCCGTAGATCAGCTCCGTCTGGTTGGCGACGGTGACCGTCTGCTGGTACTCCCGGCAGTAGGTGCCGGCGGAGGTGTAGCCCTCACGGGTGCTGGTGATGGTGCCGGAGTTGCCGGTCTGCGGGTTGTTCCAGAAGATGCGCTCGCCGACCGGGGCGGCGTAGGCGCGCTTGGCGGCGCTCTCGGCGAGCGGCAGGTCAGCCTGCTCGATCTTCGCCTCCTTGCCGATGAAGGCGCCCAGCATGGTGCCGGTGCCGCTCTGCGCCAGCTTCTGGTTGGCGGACGCGCCGTATTGCGAGTTGATCACACCCCCGAACGTGTTGGCGGGATTGCTCGCGGTCTCCTTGGTGGACTGGCAGCCGGCCAGCAGGGCCGCGGCCGCGAGCACGGGGATGAACGTCTTGAACATGGTGCCTGCCTCGAACTGTTGCCTGCGTCGCTTTTTTCATGGGCGCCATCCGCAATTGGAGCGCCCCCGTCCCGACGGACAGTGATATATGCGAACGCACGCTATCTGTGAATTGCGACGACGCTGTGATCAAGCGTCTTGCACCAGGGAACGCAGAAAGGCTGGGCGGGAGATGAGCGACGTGACCGATCAGGACCCCTACGCGCTGTTCGCCGCGTGGATGGAGGAGGCCACCCGCAGCGAGCCGAACGACCCCAACGCCATGGCGCTGGCCACCGCCGACGCCGAGGGCCGGCCGTCGGTGCGCATGGTGCTGCTGAAGGGCATCGATCCCCGCGGATTCGTCTTCTACACCAACACGGAAAGCCGCAAGGGCCAGCAGCTGACGGCCAACGCCAACGCGGCGCTGTGCTTCCACTGGAAGTCGCTGCGCCGGCAGGTGCGGGTCGAGGGCGCGGTCGAACGGGTCACCGACGCCGAGGCCGACGCCTATTTCGACAGCCGGGCGCGCGACAGCCGCATCGGCGCCTGGGCGTCGCAGCAGTCGCGCCCGATGGAGGGCCGCTGGGAGCTGGAGAAGCGCGTCGCCCAGTACGCCGCCAAGTTCGGGCTGGGCCACGTGCCGCGGCCGGAGCACTGGACCGGCTTCCGCGTGCTGCCGGCGCGCATCGAGTTCTGGACCGACAAGCCGTTCCGCCTGCACGAGCGCATCGAGTTCCTGCGCGCCGGCGACGGCTGGACCACGCAGCGGCTGTTCCCGTGATGACCGACGTCGAAAAGGGCGGCGAGGACAAGGCCGCACGGCTGCGCCGCTGGGCGACCTACGCCAGCGTCTCCATGGCGTCGACGCTGATCGTCGCCAAGCTGGTCGCCTACCTGCTGACCGAATCGGTGAGCATCCTGTCCTCGCTCATCGACTCCTCGACCGACCTGATGGCGTCGGTGGTGACGCTGCTCGGCGTGCGGCACGCGTTGCGCCCGGCCGACACCGCCCATCGCTTCGGCCACGGCAAGGCGGAAGGGCTGGCGGCGCTGGCGCAGGCGGCGTTCATCGGCGGTTCGGCGGCCTTCCTGCTGATCGAGGCGGTGCGGCGGCTGATCTTCCCCGCGCCGGTGGGCGAGACCGCGGTCGGCGTCGGCGTCATGCTGCTGTCCATGGTGCTGACGGCGGTGCTGGTCACCTTCCAGCGCTACGTGGTGCGGCACACCGGCTCGGTCGCCATCGGGGCGGACCGGCTGCACTACTCCGGCGACCTGCTGATGAACGCGGCGGTGATCACCGCGCTGCTGCTCAACCGCTGGACCGGGATCGGCGCCGTCGACCCGCTGTTCGGCATCGGCATCGCCGGCTTCCTGCTGTACGGCGCCTGGGGGATCGCTCGCGACGCGCTCGCCGTGCTGATGGACCGCGAGCTGCCGGAGGAGGAACGCACGCGCATCGTCGGCCTGGTGCGGTCGCACGAGCCGGTGCGCGGCATGCACGACCTGCGCACCCGCAGCTCCGGCACCGGCGTGTTCATCGAGTTGCACCTCGAACTGGATCCTCACCTCGACCTCGTGCAGGCGCACGACATCACCGACGCGGTCGAGCGGACGCTGCGCGCCGCCTTCGACAACGCGGAGGTGCTGATCCATCAGGAGCCGGCCGGGTTGAACGATGAACGCCTGGACAACCGCATCGCGGCGGACCGGTAATTCAACCCCGACCATAGTCCCATACCGCCATTTTTGGGCCGGAACGGTGGAAGCCTGTAAAATCCTTGTTATACGAGGATTTGGAGAGGCTTCCGGCTGTCCGCCGTAGTTGCGGATTTGCAAGATTTTCGCAATAATCCGTCCAGGGAAGAAGCGCATCAAAGCAGCTACAACAAAAACCCCAGTTACGGCGGACGCAATGGACAGCACCCTCGGCAACCGCTCGTTTCTGATCGCGGACATCGCGGCGGAAGCGGGCACGTTGGGCATCGAGATCGCCGATGTGGCCGGACACGTGGATGACGTCGCCGGACGCATCGCCAAACAGGCCGAAGTCTTCGCGCAGCTTCGCGACACCGGCGCCAAGATGACATCCAGCACCCGCAACATCTCCGCCGCCTCCTCGGTGGCGCGGACGGTGACCGAGCGGGCGCGCCAGGAGGTGGAGACGTCGCACGACCGCGTGCAGCAGTCGCTCGCCGACATCCACAACCTCGTCGCCGCGGTCGGCGGCATGGAAAGCCAGATCGCCGGCCTGCGCGAGGCGCTGGAGCGCGTCGGCAAGGTCGCCAAGGAGATCTACGCCATCGCCAAGCAGACCAACCTGCTGGCGCTCAACGCCACCATCGAGGCGGCGCGGGCGGGCGAGGCCGGCCGCGGCTTCGCGGTGGTGGCGGGCGAGGTGAAGGCGCTGTCCACCAAGACCTCGGAAGCCACCGCCGAGATCGACGCCACGCTGAAGTACCTGAACGAGCAGGCGCAGCGCCTGATGACCGAAAGCTCGGCCAGCGCCGCCAAGGCGCGCGCGGTCAGCGAGGGCACCACCGCCATCGGCGGCGTCATCGACACCGTCGGCCGCGCCATGTCGGAACTGACCGGCGAGACCGACAAGATCGACGCCGCCGCGGCGGAGATCGGCACCAACTGCACCGACCTAGAACACGAAATCGCCGACCTCGCGGTGGGCGTGCAGCTGTCCAACGAGAACCTCGCGCAGGCCCGCGACCGCATCAACACCCTGCTGGGCATGAGCGAGCGCCTGATCGGCATCACCGCCGAACTCGATGTCGAGACGGTGGACACCCCCTTCATCCGGCTCGCCCGCGGCACCGCCGAGAAGATCTCCGCCGCGTTCGAGGACGCTGTGGCGAAGGGCGAGATTTCCGAATCCGACCTGTTCGACCAGAACTACCAGCCGGTCCCAGGAAGCAACCCGCAGCAGGTGATGGCGCGCGGCACCACCTTCTGCGACCGGGTGCTGCCGAACCTGCAGGAGGCGGTGCTGGGCGAGAACCCGCGCATCGTCTTCTGCGTGGCCATCGACACCAATGGCTACCTGCCGACCCACAACCGGAAATTCAGCCAGCCGCAGGGCAGGGACCCGGTGTGGAACGCCGCCAACTGCCGCAACCGCCGCATCTTCAACGACCGCGTCGGCTTGGCGGCGGGGCGCAACATGAAGCCGTTCCTGCTGCAGACCTACCGCCGCGACATGGGCGGCGGCAACTTCGTCCTGATGAAGGACGTCTCCGCCCCGATCACGGTCCGCGGGCGGCACTGGGGCGGGCTGCGGCTCGCGTACAAGGTCTAGGCTGGCGGCGGGTATCAACCCTCTCCCGTCCCGGGAGAGGGTGGCCGCCGCAGGCGGCCGGGTGAGGGTAAACTCCAGGATCCTCGCACGCACCCTCACCCTCCCGCCCTATGGGCGGGCCCCTCCCTCTCCCGGGGCGGGAGAGGGGTAGGACTTCCGTTTCCTGCAACAGTAACGCCTCCGCTCCGTTTCCCGCACGGGCACCGTATGGCCTTGCGGGAGAGGGTTCATGGATCTGGATGTGCTGCTGCTGAGCCGGCTGCAATTCGCCTTCACCATCGGCTTCCACATCCTGTTCCCCACACTTACCATCGGGCTTGGCCTGTTCCTGGTGGTGCTGGAGGCGCAGTGGTTCTTCCGCCGGGACGAGCTTGCCTACCGCCTGCTGCGCTTCTGGACGGGCATCTTCGCCCTGGCCTTCGGCGTTGGCGTGGTGTCCGGGCTGGTGCTCTCCTACCAGCTCGGCACGAACTGGAGCCGCTTCTCCACCTTCTCCGGCAACCTGCTGGGGCCGATCATCAGCTACGAGGTGCTGACCGCCTTCTTCCTGGAAGCGGGCTTCCTCGGCATCCTGCTGTTCGGCTGGCACCGGGTGAGCCCGCGCGTGCACTTCTTCGCCACCTGCATGGTGGCGCTGGGCACCATCATCTCCGCCTTCTGGATCCTCGCCGGCAATTCCTGGATGCAGACGCCGGCCGGCTTCGCCATCGAGGACGGGCGGGTGGTCGCCACCGACTGGTGGGCGGCGGTGTTCAACCCGTCCTTCCCCTACCGCTTCGCGCACATGGTGATGGCCTGCCTGCTCAGCACGTCGCTGGTGGTCGGCGGGATCGCCGCCTGGTACCTGCTGAAGGGCGTGCATGAGGAGTTCGCCCGGCGCGCCCTCTCGCTGGCGCTGTGGATGGGGCTGCTGGCCGCGCCGGCGCAGGTGGCGATCGGCGACCTGCACGGCCTCAACACGCTGAAGCACCAGCCGGTGAAGATCGCCGCCATGGAGGCGCTGTGGGAGAC
The DNA here is from genome assembly GCF_050789165.1 of Azospirillum sp. Classification (NCBI taxonomy): domain Bacteria; kingdom Pseudomonadati; phylum Pseudomonadota; class Alphaproteobacteria; order Rhodospirillales; family Azospirillaceae; genus Azospirillum; species Azospirillum sp. The sequence goes on along the minus strand of NZ_JBOZRT010000080.1, from coordinate 63,500 downwards.
CGAGGCGCCGGCCCCCTTCGTGGTCTTCGCCATCCCCGACCAGGAGGCCGAGCGCAACCACGTCGAGCTGTCCATCCCCTACGTCGGCAGCCTGATCCTCACCCATTCGCTGGACGGCGCGGTGAAGGGGCTGAAGGAGGTGCCGCCGCAGGACCGGCCGCCGGTCGCCATCGTCTTCTTCGCGTTCCGGCTGATGGTCGGCCTCGGCATGCTGTTCGTGCTGGTGGCCGTGCTCGGCCTGTGGCTGCGCATGCGCGGCGGGCTGTACCGGGCGCGCTGGTTCCAGCGGCTGTGCGTGGCGGTCTCGCCGCTGGGCTTCGTGGCTCTGCTGGCCGGCTGGACGGTGACCGAGGTCGGGCGGCAGCCCTGGGTGGTCTACGGGCTGCAGCGCACGGCCGACGGCGTGTCGCTGCTGCCGGCCGCGTCGGTGGCGACCACGCTGGCGCTGTTCCTGCTGGCCTACACGGTGCTGATGACCGCCTTCCTGATCTTCTTCTTCCGCATGGTGCGGCGCGGGCCGGACTACGTCACCGAGCCGCCGCACTTCCAGGACAAGGCCCGCACGCTCTACGGCCAAGCGTGAAGGGAAGGGGAGCGCCATGGACCTGCCGCTGATCTGGAGCGCCATCATCGCGCTGGGCGTCTTCATGTACGTGCTGCTCGACGGGTTCGACCTGGGCGTCGGCATCCTGTTCCCGTTCGTGCGGGAAAAGCGCGACCGCGACACCATGATGAACTCGGTGGCGCCGATCTGGGACGGCAACGAGACGTGGCTGATCCTCGGCGGCGCCTCGCTGCTGGGGGCCTTCCCGCTGGCCTACGCGACGCTGCTGCCGGCCTTCTACATCCCGATCATGGTCATGCTGTTCGGCCTGATCTTCCGCGGCGTCGCGTTCGAGTTCCGCTTCAAGTCGACGCTGCGCTGGCCGTGGTGGGACGCCTCGTTCTTCCTGGGCTCGCTGGTGGCGACGGTGATGCAGGGCATCCTGCTCGGCGCCTTCATCACCGGCGTGCCGGTGGAGGCCATCGAGGCCGGCAACTGGCGCTACACCGGCGGGGCGCTCGACTGGCTGACGCCGTTCAACCTGATGTGCGGGGTGGGGCTGGTGTGCGGCTACGCGCTGCTGGGCGCCACCTGGCTGGTGCTGAAGACCGAGGGGCACCTGCAGCGCTTCTCGTACCGCGCCGCGTGGTGGCTGGCGGGGCTGGTGGCGGCGTTCCTGGTGGTGGTCAGCCTGTGGACGCCCTACGCCCACCCGGCGATCCGCGAGCGCTGGTTCACCTGGCCGAACCTGCTCTACCTCTCGCCGGTGCCGCTGGTGACCGGGGCGGTGGTGCTGGCGCTGTTCGCGGCGCTGCACCGGCGGCGCGAGACGGCGCCCTTCGTGCTGACCATGGCGCTGTTCGCGCTGTCGTTCCTGGGGCTGGCGATCAGTCTGTGGCCCTACGTGGTGCCGCGCGCGCTGACCATCTGGGACGCGGCGTCGCCGCGCGACTCGCAGATCTTCCTGCTGGTCGGGGTGGCGTTCCTGCTGCCGGTCATCCTGGGCTACACCGTCTATTCCTACCGCGTGTTCCGCGGCAAGGTGGCGGAGGGGTATCACTGAGAGGGTATCAGCGCGCCCGGCTCTGGTTCAGCGCGGCGAGGAAGGGGGAGGCGCCCACCGACGGCTGCGGGCGCGGGCCGGCGGTCAGCGGTGGCGGCGCATCGGCCGCGGCGGTGTGGCGCTTGTCGACCACCGCCTGCGCCAGCGCGCGGGCACGGTTGACGATCCGCGAGCGGAAGTCGCCGTCCAATGCGTGGAACACCGAGGCGGCCTCGGCCAGATGCTCCTCGGTCCCCTGGGCGACGGCCTGCTCCAGCGCGCGTTCCAACTGGCGGAACTCGATGACGCCGGGCACCCGCTCGCGCCGCACCGCGTCGGTGAGCACCCTGATGGCCTCGACCATCTCGGCGTCCAGAACGGCGGTGGGAGGGTGCGGGACGGCGCTCATGGGCGGAGCCTAGCTCCCGCCACCGCACTGCACAAGGCGAATAGGCGTACGAAATAGTGTATTCCGCGTCGGAATATTTCATCACCGCAATCCGCGGGAAAGATTCGTGTGCTAATCCTGTCATTCAGCGGAGGACGCACATGCGGATCAACCTGTCCGAGGCCGAGGCCGACGTCGTCGAGGCGGCGTTTGTCTATGTTCTGTACAGCGATGTCGTCTCCCGCCGGCAGAAGCGGGAGATGCTTGGGCAGCTCGCCGCCATGAAGCAGACGCTCGCCTGTGCGCCGCGTGCGTGCGACTCCTGCCGCCTGAAGCCCATGTGCGAGACGCGGGTGCTCGACATCATGGCGGGGGCGGCGTAAACGCGCGACCTGTGATCGCAGTCACTGCACACCGGCCCGGCTGTGCTAGAATGGCCCGTTTCTCTGGGTGCGCACGGCATGGGCTTCACTCTCACCTTCTGGGGCGTCCGCGGCACGGTGCCGTGCCCGATGGCCTCGCACATGGGGTTCGGCGGCAACACCAGCTGCGTGGAGGTGACGGCGGGCGACCGCACGCTGATCTTCGACGCCGGCACCGGCATCCGCCTGCTCGGCCGCCGCCTGCTGGACCGCGGCATCGCCCGGGCGACCCTGCTGCTCAGCCACACCCACCTCGACCACATCAGCGGCTTCCCGTTCTTCGCGCCGGTCTACACGCCGGGCTTCGCGCTGGAGATCGTCTCCGGCCACCTGTGCGCCGCCGGCGGGGCGGAGGCGGTACTGGAGGGGCAGATGCGGGGCCCGCTGTTCCCGGTGCCCTACCGCACGCTGGCCGCGTCGTTGAGCGTCACCGACGTGGAGCCGGGCTCGACCCTCGACCTCGGCGACGGGCTGAGCGTGCGCACCGCTCCCCTCAACCACCCGGACGGCGCCACCGGCTACCGTGTCGACTACGCGGGCCGTTCGCTCGCCTACGTCACCGACACGGAGCACGTGCCGGGCGAGATCGACCGGAACATCCTGGGCCTGATCGCCGGCTGCGACATGGTGCTGTACGATTCCACCTACACCGAGGAGGAGTACCGGCAGCGCGTCGGCTGGGGCCACTCGACCTGGACCGAGGGGGTGCGGCTGGCACGGGCGGCCGACGTGAAGCGGCTGGTGCTGTTCCACCACGATCCCGACCGCGACGACACCGGCATGGCGGCGCTGGAGGCCGAGGCGCAGGCGGCGTGGCCCGGCCACGTCGTCGCGGCGCGCGAGGGCGTCACCATAGATCTTCTGGCGGAAGCTTCCGCGGGTTGACGATCAGGTAGAGCCGGCGGATTTGCCCATCCGCCGCCTCGACCCCCATCACCCCGATGAGATCGCCGTCCTGGCGCAGCGCGAAGCCCGGCCCGCCGTTGACCCGCACCGGCACGAGGTCGAGCAGCAGGGCGCGCTTGCGCTGCACCCCCAGGAAGAAGCGGGCGATGCGGTCCGGCCCGCGGATCGGGTTCAGCGCGCTGCGCGCCACGCCGCCGCCGTCCGCCAGCAGCACCGCGTCCTGGCTGAACAGCGCGACGATCCGCCCATAGTCGAGTGACGCGCAGGCCTGGACGAAGGCGTCGGCCAGCGCGCGGGTGCCGGTCCCGTCGGCGGCGAAGCGCTGTGGCCCGTCCAGCGCGGCCCGCGCCCGCTTCATGATCTGCCGGCAGCCCTCGACCGAGCGGCCGAGGATCCCGGCGATCTCGGCGTAGTCCAGGTCCATTGCCTCGCGCAGCACGTAGACCGCGCGCTGCTCCGGGCTCAGCCGCTCCAGCAGGACCAGCAGAGCCAGCGGCACGCTGCCCTCCGGTTCGTCGGCGTTGCCCTCGGGGGCCACCGCCGGCTCCGGCAGCCACTGGCCGACGTAGGTCTCGCGGCTTGCCTTCGCCGCGCGCAGGCGATCGAGCGCCAGGCGCGCGGTGAGCGTGGTGAGGAACGCCCGCGGGCTGTCCACCGCCCCGGTGTCGGCGGCCGCCCAGCGCAGCCAGGCGTCCTGCACCACGTCGTCCGCGTCGCTGAGCGAGCCCAGCATGCGGTAGGCGAGCGCGCGCAGCCGCGGCCGCTCGGCGACGAACAGATCGAGCGAACGGTCGTCGGCCACGAGCGTCATGCGGCGGCCTGCTCCGCCGGCGCCTCGCGGTGGATGGCGATGCCGACGCGGTTCCAGGCGTTGATCGCCGCCACCGCCATGGTCAGCGCCGCCACCTGCGCGCGGTCGAAGTGGCGACCGAGGTCGGCGTGCAGGTCGTCCAGGCGGTCCTTCTCCCGGCGGGTCAGCGCCTCGGCCCAGGCGAAGGCGGCGCCCTCATCGGGGGTGAACAGGGGCGAAGCGGGCCAGTCCGCCACGGCGGCGATGCGCTCGCGGCTCTCACCGTCGCGTTGCGCCCACTCGGTGTGCAGGCCGATGCAGTAGGCGCAGCCGTTGATCTGCGACACCCGCAGGTCGATCAGGTGCTTCAGGCCGGTCGGCAGGCCGGACGCGCCCAGCGCCTTGGTGACGTTGGACAAGGCGCCGTACAGGTCGGGCGCGTCGGCGCTGAGGTCGAAGCGGAAGTCCATGGGTCGTGTCCCTTTCCCGTTGCGTGAGGTACGCCCCCAGGACGGATCGCCCACACCCGGTGTGACGCATGGCAGCCATGCGTTCCGTGGAGCGACGGAAGCCTCTATAAGCGTGGGCATGACCACGACCGTCGTCGCGCTGTTCGCGCTCACCTACTTTGGTATGGCGCTGGGGCGCTTTCCGGGGCTGCGGATCGACCGCACCGGAATCGCCGTGGTCGCCACCGTGCTGCTGCTGGGATCCGGCGCGCTGACCTCGCGGCAGGTGGTGGAGGCGATCGACTTTCCCACCCTGTTCATCCTGTTCGGCCTGATGATCCTGTCGGCGCAGTACGCCGCCAGCGGATTCTACGACTGGTGCGCGCTGCGCATCTCCGCTTCGGCGCGCTCGCCGGCGCGGCTGCTGGCGGCGACGGTGGCGGTGGCCGGGGGGCTGTCGGCGGTGCTGGCCAACGACGTGGTCGCCTTCGCCATGACGCCGATGCTGTGCGTCGGGTTGAAGGCGCGCGGCCTCGACCCACGCCCGTACCTGATCGCGCTGGCCGGGGCTGCCAATGCCGGCTCGGCGGCGACGGTGATCGGCAACCCGCAGAACATCCTGATCGCCCAGATCGGTCACCTGGATTTCTGGCGCTTTCTCGGTGCCTGCGGCGTCCCGGCGCTGGTCGCCGTGGCGTGCGTGTACGGCGTCGTCTGGTGGGTGTGGCGCGACCGCCTGCACCTCCGCGGGCCGGAGGGGGAGGAGATCGCGCCGGCGTCGCTCGACCGCTGGCAGCTGGGCAAGGCGGTGGCGGCGACCGTGGCGTTGCTGGCGCTGTTCGCCGCGCCGCTGCCGGAGGAGACGGGCGTGCTGCTGGTGGCCGGCTTCATCCTGGTCAGCCGGCGCCTCGCGTCGCGCGACATGCTGGGCATGGTGGACTGGCACCTGCTGGTGCTGTTCGCCGGGCTGTTCGCGGTGAACCGTGCGCTCGGCCTCACCGGCATCCCGGCGGAAATCGTGCAGGCGCTGTCCGCCGCCGGCTGGTGGCCGGACCGGCTGGCGGTGCTGACGCCGCTGGCGCTGGCGTCCAGCAACTCCATCGGCAACGTGCCGGCGGTGGTGCTGTTGCTCTCCGCCTGGGAGGCGCCACCGGAAGGCGCGCTCTATGGGCTGGCGCTGCTATCGACGCTGGCCGGCAACCTGGCCCTGCCGGGCAGCCTGTGCAACATCATCGTCGCCGAGCGGGCGGCCTTGGCCGGCGTGACGCTCGGCTTTCGCGAGCACGCGCGCTGCGGCGTGCCGATGACGCTGCTGTCGATGGCGTTCGCGGTCGTCTGGCTGTGGCTTGGCGGGTGGATGCGTTTCGCCTGATTGGTGTATCCTGTGCGATGTTGTCGCAAAAGGACGCACTGGTGAGCCTCGTCGAGCAGTTCCTGGAGTTCATCGAGCAGGCTCCGAACCAGTCTCTGCGCGCGCTCAGCGGCCGGGTGCTCGGCAAGTGTCGCGATCTGACCGGGGCGGAGGCGGGATCGGTCTTTTTCCTGCACGGCCGCGGGCGGAGCCGCACGCTGGAGGCGGTGGCGCTGCACAACGATCGGGTGCGCACGCGCAGCACCGCCTTCCGGATCCCGGTGGATCTCACCTCCATCGCCGGCTACGTCGCCGCCACCGGCGAGACGGTGTTCGTGGAGGACGCCTACGCCATCCCTGCGGACCGGCCCTTCCGTTTCAACCCGGGCTTCGACCAGAAGACCGGGTTCCGCACCCGTTCGATCCTCGCTTTCGCGCTGAAGGGGTTCAAGGAGCGGCCGGTCGGCGTGGTGCAGTTGATCAACCGTGTCGGCGACGACGGCGTGGGGCCCTTCCTGGCCGAGCACGAGCGGATGATCGCCCCGGTCAACCACATCGTCGGCCGCGCGCTGGAGCGCGCCGCCGGCCTGGAGCGGCTGGCCGAGCGCAACCGCGCCCTGCAGCAGCAGCGCCGCCGCATCGCCGAGCTGCAGGCGGAGACGGAGCGGGCGCTGATGGTCTCCGTGCGCCTGCTCGCCCGCGCCGCGGAGATCCACGACGAGGACACCGGCAACCACATCCTGCGCGTCAACGAGTACGCCCACGCCCTGGCCCGCGCCGCCGGCTGCTCCCCGGCCTTCTGCGAGGAGATCCGCTACTCGGCGGCGCTGCACGACGTCGGCAAGATGAGCGTCGACCAGGCGGTGCTGCACAAGCGCGGCCGCCTGGACGAGCGCGAGATGGCCGAGATGCGCCGGCACGCGCTGTACGGCTACGAGATCCTCAGCGCGTCCGACCGCCTGAAGATGGCCGCGGAGATCGCGTGGTGCCATCACGAGCAGTGGGCCGGCAGCGGCTACCCGCGCGGCCTTCGGGGGGAGGACATCCCGCTGGCGGCGCGCATCGTGGCGATCGCCGACTGCTACGACGCGCTGCGCAGCGAGCGGCCCTACAAGCCGGGCTTCAGCCACGAGCGCACGGTGGAGATCATGACCCGCGGCGACGACCGCCTGACCCCCGCAACCCACTTCGACCCGTCGCTGCTCGCCCTGTTCGCCGACCGTCACGAGGAGTTCGAACGCATCTGGGAGGCGCTGAAGGATCCGGCGGCCGGGTAACGTTGTGCTGCGCCGTCGCGCCGGGGCATGATGGGCGCGGTTCCACCGACGGCGTTGCCCCATGACCGATTCCGCGACCGGAAAGACCTTCACGCTGGCCTTGGCGCTGCACCAGGCGGGCTGGCTCGACAAGGCGGCGGATTCCTACGCCAACGTGCTGCGCGAGGATCCGCGCCATGCGGACGCGCACTACCTGCTGGGCCTCGTCCGCTATGAGCAGGGCCTGCCCGCCGAGGCGGCGCAGCACCTGCGCGCGGCGCTGGCGGTGGATCCGGCGCAGGCGCGTGCCCACGTGGCCGCGGCGAACGCCGCTTCGGCTCAGTTCGACGTTGTGGTCGCCGGTGCCCACTTCCGCGCCGCACTGGCCCTGGAGCCGGCCGACGCCGAGACGCTGCGTCAGTTTGCCGGCCTGATGCGCTGGGACCGCAAGCTGGCCGAGGCGGCGGCGCTGTTCCGTCGGGCGCTGGCGGCGCGGCCCGGCGATCCCGGGCTGATGCACCAGCTCTCCGGCGCGCTGATGGAGGGCGGTGAGGTGGCCGAGGCCGAGCGCTGGCTGCGCGCCTCCCTGGCGGCGGACGGCGGCAACCCCGTGACCCTCGCGGCGCTCGGCGCCATGATGACCACGCGCGGCCGTCCGGCCGAGGCGCTGCCGGCCTACGAGGCGGCGTTGGCCGCCGGCGGCGACGCGCTGGACCTGCACCTGGGCCTCGCTGCGGCGCTGGAGGCGCTTGGGCGCCGGGACGAGGCGGCGGCGCAGCTGTCCGTGGCGGCGGCGGATGCGTGGCCGGCCGACGACCTTCTGCGCTTCACGCGGCGGCTGTTCGACCTGGGCGACGCCGACGCGGCGGAGGCCGTCTACCGCCGCTTCGCCGCGCTGACCGACGACCGCCGGCGCTTCCCCAACGCCGCGCTGCGCCGCCTGACCGTCCGTCCGGCTGCCGAGGTGTGCCGGGAGCAGGGCTGGACCTACCATCAAGTCGAAGCACCGCGCCTCTGCCACGCCGCCACGGCGGACGGCGAGCGCAGCTTCGCGGTGCCGGAGGTCTTCCTCGCCCGCATCGACGGGGCCGAGGTGGTGCCATCGAGCTGCACGGTCGTCGCCGGCGAGTCGCTGCTGCTCGACGGGCTCAGCACCAACTCGCGGCTCAGCGTGGCGCTGCTTCCGCACGTCGTGGCGCATGCGGCGGATGAGCGCATGCTGCTCGACCTGCCCGCGGCGGCGGAGACGGTGGAGGAGGAGGCGATCCTGCTCGGCGGAGGGCCGAACTGGTCGCACGGGGTGCTCGACTGGTCGTCCAAGCTGGCGGTGCTGGAACGGTTCCCGGAACTGGCGGGGTTGCCCGTCCTGGTGGCGCCGACCCTGCCCGGCTCGATCCGCGACCTGTTCGAACTGCTGGGCGTGCCGCGCGCGCGGATGCGCCCGCTGCCGGCCGGGGAGCCGCTGCGGGCGCGCCGGCTGTGGGTGCCGTCGCTGACGCACAGCTACCAGTTCACCTCGCCGACCCACACGGGGTTTCTGCGCCGCCGGCTGGCGCCGCTGATCGCCGAGGGCATGGCGCGGCCACGCCGCCGCATCTTTCTGTCGCGCCGACAAGCCGGCTACCGCGCGCTGGTCAACGAGGCCGAGGTGCTGGCCGCGCTGGCGCCGCTGGGCGTCGAGCCGGTGGTGCCGGAGGATTTCCCGATGGCCGAGCAGATCGCGCTGTTCGCCTCGGCCGAACTGATCGTCGGGCCGATCGGCGGCGGCTCGGCCGCCATCGCCTTCGCGCCGCCGGGGGCGGCGTACGTGGAACTGGTGCACCGCCGCATCGCGCTGCCGCAGTACGGCATCCTCACCGCGCTGCTCGGCCAGCGCTACCGCCAGATCGTCGGGCCGATGCGCGGCAACCGCGGCCCGTCGGAGTTCGACTACGACTTCGCCGTCGATCCCGCCGCGGTCGCCGCTGCGGCGCGCGGGCTGCTGGACGGGTAGGCGGTGTTGCTCCGCTCTGTTTCAACCGCGTAATCGCTAAGACATATCCGGATAACAATCGCCTCCTACAGTTGCCTCCAGCGGAAATCGAGACCGGAAATCACCGGCGTTCTGGGGGAACGGAAATGCGCGTGTACCGTGTGGGGGCGGATGGACGATCCGCAGGGCGGACTCAGCACGAAATGAGCTTCCAGGTGCGCGGTGCCGGCGTTTTTGCCGGGCGGGAGCGCGCGCCGTGACCGGCGCAGCGGCGGCGCCCGGGCGCCACACTGATTCAACCTCAAGTCCCTTGCGCATCGAGGCGGCCATGCACCATCATGATTACATCTCCAAGGCTGTTTCCACGGATCGTGAAATCACCCTGGAGGCCCTTCGTGTCTTCACCTATCTCAGCCGGCGCCTGCACTTCGATCGCTCCATCCCGGTTCTGCAGTCCGAACTCGCCGACGCCTTGGGCATGCAGCGCCCGAACGTGAACCGCGCGATCAAGCTGCTGGAGACCAAGCAGATTCTTCTGCGTGAGTCCAAGCTGGGCCGGGCGATCACGTTCCGTCTCAATCCGGAACTGGGTTGCCGCGCGGCGTAGCCTGGCGGTTGGATGATCATCGAGACCCGTGAGCTTCTCTTCACCAATGCGGCGTTGAAGAAGGCGTTCGCCTGGTACGCCACCGTACCGAACCAGACCGACCTCCCGCTCGGGGCCATCACCACGGTGACTCCGAAGCCGGGCGGCGGCGTCTGCGTGCTGGTGCAGCAAAGCGGCGCGTCGCGCAACCGCGAGGTGTCGTTCAACGCCAGCAAGACGCTGGCGGTGCTGCTGTATTTCTGCCGCAAGCAGCGCATCCCGATCCCGCGCGACGCCGACAAGGACATCACCGCGCAGGGCGATTCCATCAGCCTGACCATCTCCGGCCAGACGCGGACCGTGTCGCCGACGTCGTGAGGGGGAGGGCCCTGCCGTCCTACCGCGGCTCCGCCGGCGACGTCACCGGCACATCCGCGGTGTCGAACCGGAAGCCGTGCCGCTCGCCGAAGTCCACCAGATCCTCGAGCGTGCGCAGCGCCGCCGAAGAGCGGCGCAGGTCCGCCCTCAGGTCGGGGTCGCTCTCGGCGGCGACGAGGAATCGCAGGTAATCGGTCTGGCCCATGGCCGCACGATACCGCGGCCCTGCAGCAAGATGATTTCATTTATGTAAAATTGGATCTTTCCCCCTGCGGCGCGTTGCCGCAGGGGGCGCTGGGGCGCCCCCTGCATTACCGTCCGGTCATTTCACCGGCTCGTCGGTGCGGGCCTCGGACGGGCGTCCGGCTTCCCGCATCGCCCGCGCGGCGGCGCGCAGCGCGGATTCGGAGCGGCGGTCGGGCATCAGCTCGAACAGCAGCAGCGAGCGGCCGGTGACCGGCAACTCGTCGCCGCTGCGCGCGGTGGCGACGTCGATGCGGTCGGGCTCGCCGGTGTCCAGCAGCTTCAGCCACTGGCTGCCGCCAACCACCTCGGGCAGCGTGAACGGCACCACGTCGTGGTGGCTGTTGACGATCAGCAGCATCGTCGCTTCCGACGACGCCTTCTTGACGCCGGTCGCCTGCGCCCGCCCGTCGAGCAACAGGCCCAGGCAGCGGGCCATCGGGTCCTGCCATTGCTCGCTGGTCTTCTCCACGCCGGCCGGCGTCAGCCACGTGGCGTCCTTGACCTCCAACTCCGGGTTGAACGCGCCGGTCAGGAAGCGCTGGCGGCGCAGCAGGGGATGGCTCTGGCGCAGCGCGATCAGCCGGCGGGTGAAGTCCAGCAGATCCAGCCCCTCGTCGTCGATGCCTTCCCAGTCGATCCAGGAGAGGTCGTTGTCCTGGCAGTAGGCGTTGTTGTTGCCGTGCTGGGTGCGGCCGAACTCGTCGCCGGCCAGGATCATCGGCGTGCCCTGCGACAGCAGCAGCGTCGCCAGCAGGTTGCGCATCTGGCGCATGCGCAGCTCACGGATCTCCGGATCGTCGGTCGGCCCCTCGGCGCCGTGGTTCCAGGACAGGTTGTTGGAGTGGCCGTCGTTGTTGCCCTCGCCGTTCGCGTCGTTGTGCTTGTCGTTGTAGGAAACGAGGTCGCGCAGCGTGAAGCCGTCGTGCGCCGTGATGAAGTTCACCGAGGCCCACGGCTTGCGCCCGCGCCGGTTGAACAGGTCGCCCGACGCGGTCATGCGCGAGGCGAGGTCGGGCAGCTTGCCCTCGTCGCCCTTCCAGAAGGAGCGCACGGTGTCGCGGTACTTGTCGTTCCATTCCGCCCAGCCCGGCGGGAAGCCGCCGACCTGGTAGCCGCCGGGGCCGCAGTCCCACGGCTCGGCGATCAGCTTGACGCGGCTCAGCACCGGATCCTGCCGGCAGCTGTCGAGGAAGCCGCCGCCCTGGTCGAAGCCGTGCGGCTCGCGGCCGAGGATGGTGGCGAGGTCGAAGCGGAACCCGTCCACGTGCATCTCGGTGACCCAGTAGCGCAGCGAGTCGTTGACCATCTGCAGCACGCGCGGGTGGCTGAGGTTCAGCGTGTTGCCGGTGCCGGTGTCGTTGATGTAGTAGCGCGGGTCCGGCGCCAGCCGGTAGTAGCTGGCGTTGTCGATCCCCTTGAACGAGAGGGTCGGCCCCATCTCGTTGCCTTCGGCGGTGTGGTTGTAGACGACGTCGAGGATCACCTCGATTCCCGCCTCGTGGAAGCGGGCGACCATCTCCTTGAACTCGTAGATCGCGCCAGAGGCGAGGTAGCGCGGGTCCGGCGCGAAGAAGCCGATGGAGTTGTACCCCCAATAATTCCGCAGCCCCTTCTCCAGCAGGTAGCGGTCGTCGATGAAGGCGTGCACCGGCAGCAGTTCCACCGCCGTCACGCCGAGCGCCCTGATGTAGTCCACCACGTCCTGCTGCGCCATGCCGGCGAAGGTGCCGCGGTACTGCGGCGGCACCGCCGGGTGGCGCATGGTGTAGCCGCGCACATGCGTTTCGTAGACGATGGTGTTCTCCCAGGGGATGGCCGGCGCGCGGTCCTTGCCCCAGGTGAAGGCCGGGTCGACCACCACGCACTTCGGCATGCCCGGCGCGGAATCCCGCCGGTCGAAGGACAAATCGTTCTTGCTCGACCCGATGCGGTAGCCGAAATGCGCGTCCGACCAGCGCAGCGGCCCGATCAGGTGCTTGGCGTAGGGATCGATCAGCAGCTTGTTGGGGTTGAAGCGGTGGCCGGCGCGCGGCTCGTACGGCCCGTGCACGCGGTAGCCGTAGACGGTGCCGGGCCGCGCGTCGGGCACGTAGCCGTGCCAGACCTCGTCGGTGTATTCCGGCAGCTCGATGCGCTCCAGTTCGCGCCGTCCCTCGCGGTCGAACAGGCACAGCTCCACCTTGGTGGCGTTGGCGGAGAACAGCGCGAAATTGACGCCCAGCCCGTCCCAGGTGGCGCCCAGCGGATAGGGCAGGCCTTCGCGGATACGGGAGTGGCGCTGGATCTGCGGAGCGAACGGCTTCTTCACGGAGGAACCTCGACGCAGGAATTGGGGAAACCGGCGGGCGAACGGACAACGCGGGAAACGCCGGGTTGATCCACGATGCACGGGGTTCGTGCGGTAACCAATTCACTTCCGTGCAGGTGCCTTTATGAGAATCGGCCTAGTCGTCAAGGCAGGTCGCCCCTGCTGGCCCCGCATGCTATGATCGAGGTAAGCAAATAAAGACTAAATACTGGTTGGCGTGTTCCACCGCAGGGCTGCCGGGGGAGTTTATCCCGACAGTCTCCTGCTTCACGGAAGCGCTGGTCCTGGCGTTTGAGGCGAGGGTGACCGACATGAAATCCTGGACTTTATCGCGAAGGGTGCCGCGCGCGTCATCACGCGGAGACGTCTGACGACCGCGCGACCGCACGCGGAGCACGCCCCAGGCAGCGGCCGGGGCCGGCTCCGCCCACCCGTCCGGCGGCAGCGCGCTCCGCGCCGCGCCGCGCAGCACCCCATGGCATCATGCGTCGGAAACCCATCCGCAGCCTTCTGACCCTCGACCCGCGGGCGGTCCTGCTCGGCATCGTGCTGACGGTGAGCGTGCTGGGCGGCCTGTCGTGGTGCGCGGTCACCGCGCTCGACTACATCGACACCATCGGGCGTGCCGTTCAGGACACGCGCGCGACGGCGCAGCTGCTCGAAGGGCATGCCCGCTCGATGCTGGAGCCGCACGTCGCGCTGCTCGACCGCGTCGCCGACCGTCTGCAGGGGCGCGGGATGGGCGCGCTGGCCGACCGCGCGCTGGACGAGGCGCTGTCGGCGCCGCCCGGCACCCTGGCCATCGTCGATGCCGACGGCAGCGGCGCGTTCGGCCCCACCATCCTGTTCGACGGCCCCCCGGACGGCGCGCTGGACCGCGTCGACGACGGCAGCGGCCTGCTGGCCGGGGCGGGCAGCGTGGACGGCGTGCCGGCGCTGGTGCTCGGCCGCCGGGTGCGCGGGCCGGACGGCGGGCGCGACGGCGCGGTGCTGGTGGCGCTGCCGGCGTCGGCGCTGTCGGCGGTGCTCAACGCGCTGGACGGGCCGCAGCGACACGCCGGGCTGTACCGTCCGGACGGCGGGCTGATCGCCGGAAGCGGCGTCGTCGCCCTCGGCGGGTTGCACGCCGTGGACGACGACGAGACGCAGGTCGCCGACTCCTGGCCTGCCGCCGGGCACGACAACGTGCTGGCGTGGCGCCGCGTCGGCCGGCTGCCGGTGATGGCGGCGGTGGCGGTGCCGCGCGACGCGGTGCTGGCGCCCTGGCGTTCGCGGCTGGAGCGCGGCGTGCTGGTCACCGGGACCAGCCTGCTGGCGCTGCTCGGCCTCGCCGGCCTCGGCTGGGGCAGCCTGCGCCGCGAGGAGATGGCGATGAAGGCGCTGGCCGAGGCCAACGCCCGGCTGGAACAGAGGGTCGAGGAGCGCACCTCCGACCTGCGCGCGCTGAACCAGAAGCTGGTCGCGGCGTTGGCCGAGAAGGAGCGGGCGCACCAGGCCAAGGCGCGCTTCCTGTCCGCCGCCAACCACGACCTGCGCCAGCCCTTCCAGGCGTTGCGGCTGTTCCACCACCTGCTGAACGAGCGGCTGAAGGACCCGCGCGACAAGGCCATCGCCGACAAGATGGGCGATGCGCTGGACAGCGGCGAGAAGCTGCTGCACGCGCTGCTGGAGGTGGCGACGCTGGACGCCGGCGTGGTGCGGCCGAACATCGGCGCGGTGTCCATCGACGGCGTGCTGGAAGAGGTGGTGGCGGAGTTCCGCCCGGCCGCCGCGGCCAAGGGGCTGGAACTGCGCGTGCACGCCTGCGGCTGCACGGTGCGCAGCGACCCGGTGCTGCTGACCCGCATGCTGCACGACCTCGTCGGCAACGCCGTGGCCTACACCGGGGAGGGCGGCATCCTGATCGGCTGCCGGCGGCGCGGGCAGTGGCTGCGCATCGAGGTGTGGGACACCGGCGCCGGCATCGCCGCCGAGCACCTGGACAGCATCTTCGAGGACTTCGTCCAGCTCGGCAACCCGGAGCGCGACCGCTCCCAGGGCCTCGGCCTCGGGCTCGCCAAGGTGCGGCGCAAGGCGGCGCTGCTCGGCCACGCGGTGGAGGTGCGCTCGCGCCCCGGCCGTGGCTCGGTGTTCGCCGTGATGGTGCCGGTGGCGGCGCCCGAGGCGGTGGCCGAGGCTGCCCCTGCGCCGACCGGGCCGGAGACGGCGGCGCCGGCCGAGCGTCTGATCCTGGTGGTCGAGGACGATCCGGTGCAGCGCTCGGGCGTGCAGCTGCTGCTGGAGGGTTGGGGGCACCGGGTCATCACGGCGGCCGACGGCTTCTCGGCGCTGGAGCGCGTGCGCGGAGCCCCGCGGGCGCCGGACGTGGTGGTCACCGACTTCCGCCTGCCCGGGCCGATGACCGGCGTGCAGGTGGTGACCCGCGTCGGCGAGGCGGTCGGCCACCCGGTGCCGGGCATCATCCTGACCGGAGACACCGCGCCCGAACGCATCCGCGAGGCGGTGGCGACCGGCTGCCGGCTGCTGCACAAGCCATTCTCGCCGGAGCTGCTGCGCGACGCGCTGGCCGCCGTCGAACCGGCACCCGCCGCCCGCGGCGCCCAGCGCGCGGCGACGGCGGCGTGAGGGATGTTCATAATTAATAAGTTCTTAAGCGGCGCAACGTAGGGTTCGGCTCGGATCGGAGTCTCCGCGTATGAACCAGCCACGTTCGCTCACACGGCTCGACCAGGCGCAGCTGGATGCCGTCGTCCGGCGGCACGAGATGTTCCGCAACGCCCGCATGGGCGGTGCCCGCGCCACGCTGTCCTTCTGCGACCTGTCCGGGCTCAACCTCGCCGGGCGCGACTTGGCGCACGCCGATCTGGTGGGCGCCTCGCTGAAGGGGGCGAACCTGTCGGAGGCGCGGCTGGACTGCGCGGCGATGTTCGCCTGTGATCTGCGGCAGGCCAATCTGGAGAACGCCAGCCTGATCAAGACCGACCTGCGCGGCGCCTGCCTGCGCGGCGCGGTGCTGATCGGCGCCAACCTGTTCGAGGCCGACCTGCGCGACGGCTCGCTGGCCGAGAAGGACCGCCAGGGCAACCTGCGCACCGTGCAGGTGGACAACCAGCCGACCGAAGCGTCGGGCGCCGACCTCTCCGGCGCCAACCTGACCAACGCGCGCCTGTCGGGTGCCATGGCCATCCACACCGACTTCACCGACGCGGTGATGAAGGGCTGCAAGCTGGTGCGCGCCACCATGCGCGGCGCCAACTTCAGCGGTTCCAACCTGGAGGGGGCGGACCTCTCGGGCGCCGACATGCGGGGGGCCTGCCTGCGCGGCGCCATCCTGACCGGCGCGTCGATGACGATGACCGACCTCACCGACGCCGACATCGAGGACACCCTCACCGACGCGCCCGTCGGCCGCACCCTGGCCGAGTTCGACCGGCCGCTGGAAGACCTGCTGCGCGACCACATCATCTGGGTCGGCACCGGCGGTGCCCAGGGCGCGCCGCTCGATCTGGCGGAGTTCGACCTGCGCCACGATGCGCCGAGCTTCGCGCACGGCTGCCTGACCATGCTGCGGGCGCCGCGCGCCACCTTCTACGGCCTCGACATGACCAGCGTGCAGCTGCAGGCCGCGGTGCTGGACGGCGCCGACATGCGCGTGTGCAAGCTGCACGGCGCCGACCTGCGCGGCATCAACCTCAAGGGCGCCAAGCTCAACAACGCCGACCTGCGCAACGCCAACCTGCGCCCGCTGGTGTTCGACGAGAAGCGCTCCATGCGCTCGGAGCTGGCCGGGGCGAGGCTGCGCTACGTGGACTTCCGCGGCGCCTGCCTGCGCGGCGTGAACTTCGCCGGAGCGGACCTGTCCTTCGCCAACCTGATCGGCTGCGACATGGCCAAGGCCGACTTCAGCCACGCCAAGCTGTTCGGCGCCAAGCTGGAACGCAAGGCGCTGGAAGGCGTGATCCTCGACGGCGTGGCCGGGCTGAAGCTTTAGGGCACCGGATCCGGCGCCGCTTCGAAGCCGCGCAGGATGGCGCGGCCGTCTTGCGAATTGGCGAACGCCACGAACCGCTGCGCGCCGGCCGTCGGGCTGGCCGGCACCGCGAAGCAGACGCGCACCGGCAGCGGGTACGAGCCGTCGGCGACGGACGCCGCCGTCGGCGCCACCCCGTCCAGGGCGAGCACCCGCACGCCCGGCCGCTCGCTGAGGACCTGCAGCAGCGTCGCCACCGCGAACGAACCGGGGATTTCCTGCGCCAGCGCGATGTTCTGCTGGTCGGTGGTGCCGACGGGCATGCCGCGCCGGGCGAACGCCGCCTCGATCGCGCGCTCCATGCCCGGGATGGCCTGGGCGAGGTATGGCATCTCCATGCCGGCGCGCAGGCGCAGGATCGGGCGCAGCGGCGCGCCGTCCGGCCAGTTGCCGACGCTGCCGTCGTAGATCGCCGGCAGCCGCTTCCGTTCGACCCCCGCCGCCGAGGGGTGCGAGGTGACGAAGATCAGCGCCGTTTTCAGGCAGCTTGCCTCGCGCAGGCCCTGCGCGCGCTCCTCCGGCAGCAGCGGGCGGGCGGCGATGGCGACCTCGACGGCCCCCTGCGCCAGCGCGCGCAGCCCACCCGGCGTGCCGAGGCTGCGCAGCACCTCGACCGAGATCCCCGGATCGGCCGTCTGCAGCGCGTCGGCGAGCGCCTGCGCGGTGGCCAAGCCGATGCCGGTGCCGCCGACGCGCACCTTGTCCGCGGCGTGCGCGGCTCCGCCCAGCCCGACGATCAGGGCCGCGGCGGCGGCCCGGTGTGCCCAGCGTGCGATCACGGCGAATCCCTTCCTTGGCCTGGGACGAACGTTATGCCACATCGGGTCGGGTGCCGTCCGTCACGTCCAGCACCATCCCGGTGGTGCGCACGCTGAGGTCGAACAGATCCCGCGGCAACGGGCGGCGGTCGCGCGCGTGCTCCAGGAAGAAGGCCAGCGAGCGCGTCAGGGACTCCCGGAACACCGTGTCGAACGCCGCGGCCTCGCGGAACCGCTCCGGCGGAGCGGCGAAGTTGCCGCTGGCGTCGAAGGTGTTGCGGGGACCGTGCAGCGTGATGCCCCGCGGATCGCAGGTCAGCACGCCGTTGCTGCCCAGCAGCGACAGCCGCAACGCGAACGGCGCCGCGTAGGAGGCGAGCACGCTGGACGTGGCGCCGCCGGCGTGCCGGGTGGCGAGGTGGCACGTGTCATACGCGGTGCCGCGCCCGGCCACGGTGGACGGCGCGTAGTCCCAGCGCTCCACCGGCCCCAGCAGGTGGCCCAGCAGGTCGACGAAATGCACCGCCACCGTCTCAAGCACGCTGTGCCGGTGCCGCGCCCCGTCGGCGCGCCAGGAGCCGGGGAAAATGTCCTTGAAAGCCAGCCCGTGCGTCGACTGCACCTCGGCGTGCAGGACGCGGCCGAGCCGGCCATCGGCCACCGCCTCGCGCGCCCGCTCGGCCCAGCGGCTGAAGCGCAGGTTGAAGCCGAAGTAGGTGCGGGTCGGGTCCAGGGTGCGCAGCATTTCCCAGTCGGCCCGGGTGGTGACCGGCGGCTTCTCGCAGAACACGTACCCGTCATAGCCGGCGAGCCGGCGCAGATAGCCGCCGTGCGTGTCGTTCGGCGACAGGATCAGCACCGCGTCGCAGCCCAGCAGGTCCTCGAATCGTGTGGTGCCGCCGGGGCGGTCGGGGACGTAGTCCGGGTGGTAGACCACCTCGACCCGGCCCAGGCCGGAGGCGTCGGCCAGCTCGATGATGCGGGCGGCGTGGTTGCGCCAGCCGATGGCGCCGAGGCGCAGGGTCATGATACGGCATCCTGTAGGGCGGCGGAAACCCGCTCCACCACGCCCGGCCAGTCGCCGCGGCGGTCCTGGCGGAACAGGCGCATGGTCGGGTACCACGGGCTGTCGGCGCGCTCCAGCATCCAGCGCCAGTCCGGCACGAACGGCAGCAGCAGCCACACCGGCCGGCCCAACGCCCCGGCGAGGTGCGCCACCGCGGTGTCCACGGTGACCAGCAGATCCAGCGCCTCCAGCGCCGCCGCGGTGTCGGCAAAGTCGTGCAGATCGGGCCCAAGCTCGGCGACGCCGTGCGCGGCCAGGATCGCGCGGTCGCCGGGGCGCGGCTCCTTCTGCACGGCGAAGAAGCGCACGCCGGCCGTGCGCAGCAGCGGCTCCAGCGCCGCCAGCGGCAGCGAGCGGTTGGCGTCGTTGGCGTGGCCGGGGTTGCCGGCCCAGACCAGACCCACCTTCACGCCGCCGCCCAGCCGGTGCCGCCACGCCTCCACCCGATCCGCCTCGGCCGTCAGATACGGCACCTCCGCCGCAATGCGACCGACCAGCCGCGGCAAGCTGAGCAGCGGGGCGTGCAGGTCGAAATCCGGCAGCGGGCCGCACAGGTCGGCCTGCGCGCTCACCCCCTCCAGCCCGGCGAACAGCCGGCGCAGCGGCGGGTGCGCCTCCAGCACCACGCGCGCGCCCATCCGTGCCACCTCGCGCGCGTAGCGTGCGAACTGGATGGCGTCGCCCAGGCCCTGTTCGGCGTGCAGCAGGATGGTGCGGCCCTCCAGCGGCCCGCCGGTCCACAGCGGCGGCGCGAAGCTCCGGCGCGGCGAGGAGAAGTCCTTGTACAGCCAGCGCCACTCGTACTCGGCGAAGCCCTCGGCGAGGCGGCCGTTGAGCAGCAGCGCCAGCGCGAGGTTCCAATGGTCCTTCGGGTTGTCCGGCCGCGCCCGCACCGCCTGGACGAAGGCCTCCAGCGCCTCGGCGCAGCGGCCCTGCGCGGTGAGCACGCGGCCGAGGTTGCCCCACGCCTCGCCCAGCGCCGGGTTGAGTCCGGCGGCGGTGCGGTAGGCGACCTCCGCCTGCGCCTCTTCGCCCAGCTTCTCCAGAGCGAATCCCAGGCTGCTCCACGCGTTGGCGAAGGCCGGCCGCAGCGCCACCGCGCGGCTGAGCGCCGCCACCGCATCGGCCCAGCGCTGCATCCCATTGAGCGCGTTGCCGAGATTGAGGTGCGCTTCGGCCAAGTCGGGGGCGAGGTCCACCGCGCCGCGCGCCGCCGCCGCCGCCTCGGCCGGGCGCCCGGCGCCCTCCAGCGCGAGGGCATGGTTGCACAGGAATTCCGGCGAGCGGCGCAGCCGCACCGCACGGCCGACCAGCGCCGCGCTGCGCGCCGCGTCGCCCCCCTGATAAGCGATCAGGCCGGAGAGGTGCAGCGCGTCGGCCTCGGCGGGGTTCAGCGCCAGCACCATGCGGTAGAGGCCGGCCGCCGTCTCCACCTGTCCGCCCTGGTGCAGGCGGACCGCGAGGGATAGGCGGGGCAGGACCTCGGCGTCGCTGGTCATTGCGGATTCCCGGAGTGGCGTGCCGCCAGCTTAGGCAGGCTTTCGTAAATGTTGGTTAAGAATTCTGACCGAGACTGGCGCGGCACCCGACGCGGGGATCAGGCGCAGTGGCGAACAGACTGGCTTTCACTTGGCAGCTTTCCGAGGCGCACGGCTGGGGCCTCGTGGGCGTGCACACCGCGTTGCACCTGACGGAGCGCGGCCGGCCGCCGCTGCTGCTGGCCAGACCGGCCATGGAGACTCTGCGTCCCGAGAACCGCCTGCGCCTGGGCGCGTTGGCGCAGGAACACGACCAGCTTGCCAGCATCAGCGCGCAGGTCGGTGGACAGGTGATCCGCACCGGCGAGGTGGACATCCTGCACGCGCTGGGCAACGGCTTCCTGAAGAGCGGCGGGGTGTCGATCCCCTTCCAGGGCTGGCGCAACGTCGGCGTCATCGCCTTCGAGGACACGCGGCTCGACGGCGCGGTGCTGGCGCGGGCGCGCGGCTACGACCGAGTGATCGTGCACTCCACCTACAACCGCGACCTGCTGCTGGACCGCGGCCTGACCGACGTCGGCATCGTCTTCCAGGGCATCGATCCGTCCGAGATGACCCCGCTGCCGCCGTCCGGCGCCTTCGGCGACCGCTTCGTGGTGTTCTCCGGCGGCAAGCTGGAGTTCCGCAAGGCGCAGGACGTGGTGCTCGCCGCCTTCCGTGCCTTCCACGCCCGGCACCCGGACGCGCTGCTGGTCACCGCGTGGCACAATCTGTGGCCGGCCTCCGCCCGCACCATCGCCGAATCGCCGCTGGTCGACGGCGCCCCCGAGCCGGATGGCGAGGGCGGGCTGGGAATCCACGCCTGGGCGGTGGCCAACGGTGTGCCGGCGGACGCCTTCGTCGACCTGGGTTTCCTCGGCCGGCGCGCGGTGGCGGCGGTGCTGGCCGACTGCCACGCCGCGGTGTTCCCCAACCGCTGCGAGGGCGCCACCAACCTCGTCGCCATGGAGGCGATGGCCTGCGGCGTGCCGGTGATCCTGTCGGCCAACACCGGCCATCGGGACGTGCTCCGCCCGGGCGCCGCGCTGCCGCTGACCCGGCAGACGCCGCTGCCCGACCTGCACGGCGCCCGCGCCGGTTGGATGGACTCCTCGGTGGAGGAGCTGGTCGAGCATCTGGAGACGCTCTACACCGACCACGCGGCGGCGCAGGCCATGGCCGGGCGGGCGCTCGACTTCATGCGGACCGAGCGCACCTGGGCGTCCTTCGCCGCCGGCTTCGTCGACCTCTGCACCGTCTGAGGGAGGCGCGTTTGTCCCCGCCCGGCCTGGCCCGCATGCGGGCGACCATGCTCTACAACGCCGGCATCGGCCTGCACGGGCAAGGCCGGCTGGAGGACGCCGTCACCGCCTTCCGCGACGCGGTCGATGCCGATCCGACCTTCGCCGAGGCGCACTTCAACCTCGGCAACACGCTGGCGCACGGCGGCCGCTGGGACGAGGCGGTCGAGGCCTACCGCGCCGCCGCCGGGCTGGCGCCCAACGCCGCCGAACCATCCTTCGCGCTGGGCGTGGCGTACGAGCAGCTCGGGCACGCGCGGGCGGCGGCCGGCCATCGGATCGAGGCGGCGGCGGCCTATCGCGCCGCGCTGCTGTTTCGCCCCGAGGCGCCGATGGCGCACGTCGCCCTGGGCAAGGTGCTGCTGGAGCAGGGGCGGGCGGCGGACGCCGCCGTGTGCTTCGCCCGCGCGGCGCGGCTGAACCCGACGTTTGCCGACGCGTTCGGCGGGCTGGGCAGCGCGCTCCGCCGGCTGGAGCGGTACGCCGACGCCGAAGCGGCCTGCGCCGTGGCGATCCGCCTGCAACCGATGGGCGCGGCGGCGCACGCCACGCTGGGCGACGCGCTGTACGGGCAGGAGCGGCTGGAGGAGGCGGTGGCCGCCTACCGCCGGGCCGTCGCGCTGTCGCCGGGATTCGTTCATGCCTGCGTGCAGCTCGGCAGCGCGCTGCTGGCGCTCGGGCTGGCGGAGGAGTCGCTGGCCGTGTGCCGTGCCGCGGTCACGCTCGCCCCCGCGCCGTCCGCGCCGCACAACAACCTGGGCAACGCGCTGAAGGCGCTGGGCCGCATGGAGGCGGCGGAACGGGCGTTCGCCGCGGCCGTGTCGCGCGCGCCGCGGGATCCGCTGATCCGCCTGAACCACGCACTGGCGCTGCTGACGCTCGCCCGCTTCGACGAGGGCTGGGAGGCGTACGAGGCGCGCTGGCGGACCGGCATGGTCCGGCCGCGCCCTTTCACCCAACCCCAGTGGGCCGGCGAGCCGCTGGAGGGCCGCACCATCCTGCTGCACGCCGAGCAGGGCATGGGCGACACGCTGCACTTCGTCCGCTACGCCCCCCTGGTGGCGGCGCGCGGCGGGCGCGTGTTGCTGGAGGTGCAGAGGCCGCTGCTGCGCCTGATGCAGGGCGTGCCCGGCGCCGAGCGGGTGATCGCCCAGGGCGACCCTCTGCCGGAGTTCGACGTGCACGCCCCGCTGCTCGGCCTGCCGCGGGCCTTCGCGACGCGGCTGGACGGCATTCCCGGCGCCGAGCCCTACCTGCGCGCCGATCCCGCGGAGGTCGAGTCCTGGCGGGCGCGGCTGCCGGCGGATGGGCTGCGCGTCGGGCTGGTGTGGGCCGGCGAGGCGCGCAAGGGCGTGCCGCACGCCAACCGCATCGATCGCCAGCGTTCGCTGGCGCTGTCGCAGCTGGCGCCGCTGGCCGGCATTCCAGGCGTGCGCTTCGTCAGCCTGCAGAAGGGGCCGCCGGCCGAGCAGCTGCGCGACCCGCCGCCGGGGCTCGACGTGCTCGATCTCATGGACGGGGTGGGGGACTTCGCCGATACCGCGGCGCTGGTCGCCAACCTCGACCTGGTGGTGGGCGTCGATACCTCGGTGATCCATCTGACCGGCGCGCTGGCGAAGCCGGTGTGGGTGCTCTCGCGCTTCGACGGCTGCTGGCGCTGGCTGCTGGGGCGCGACGACAGCCCATGGTACCCGACGCTGCGCCTCTACCGCCAGGATCGCCCGCTGGACTGGACCGCCGCCATCGAGCGTCTGGCCGCCGACCTGCGCGCATATGCGACGGCGCATGAATCGGCAGTACCCTAGCGCCGCGCCCGGAATACACGTTCCATTAACGAAGATCCTTTACCGGTTTGACTGGCAAAGCATGCGCCGGATGTGGCCGGCGCCGCCGCAAAAGCGGCCGCGATGGAGCGACACACCATGAAGATCCTGTTCGTCAATCCCAGCCTGCGCCCGACGGCCTCGCACCGCTACCTGCCGGTCGGCCTGGGCTATGTGGTCACGGCGGCGAAGGTGGCGGGCTTCGCGTTCGACATCCTGGACGTGGACGCCACCGACTATACCGACGATCAGGTCGAGGCGTTCCTCACCAAGGGCCGGTACGACGTGGTGGCGGTGGGCTCCATCGTCACTCATTACCGCTGGGTGCGCTGGCTGGTGCAGACGGCGAAGCGGGTGAACCCGGGCTGCGTCGCCATCGTCGGCAACTCGGTCGGCGGT
Source organism: Azospirillum sp. (assembly GCF_050789165.1). Classification (NCBI taxonomy): domain Bacteria; kingdom Pseudomonadati; phylum Pseudomonadota; class Alphaproteobacteria; order Rhodospirillales; family Azospirillaceae; genus Azospirillum; species Azospirillum sp. The sequence goes on along the minus strand of NZ_JBOZRT010000080.1, from coordinate 39,968 downwards.
TCGATCCCGGAGATCCTGTTCCACACCACGCCGGTCGACGTCGTGGTGCTGGGCGAGGCCGACATCACCATCGTCGAGGTGCTGGAGACGCTGCGCGACGGCAAGCCGCTCGGCCACGCCGTCGAGCCGCCGGTCGAGATCCCGCACGACAACGGCCCGTACCCGGCGACCGTCAAGGGCGCCGGCGTGCTGGGCATCGTCTTCCGCGACGAGCGGGGGCGCATCGTGCAGAACGACCGCCGCCCGGCGACCAAGCTGGTGGACGAACTGCCCTGGCCCGACTGGGACCTGTTCGACGTGCAGACCTACATCGAGCGTGGGCGCGAGACGGCGCATTCCTCGGTGTGGCGCTACCCGCTGGAAGAGGCGGTGGTGTTCCCGGTGAACACGGCGCGCGGCTGCGTCTTCAAGTGCACGTTCTGCCACTACGTCTTCTGGCACGACCCGTACCGGCACCGTTCGGTGGACTCGATCCTCGGAGAGATCCGGCACCTCAACAAGAAGTACGGCGCCAACTACATCAATTTCTGGGACGAACTGTCCTTCCACAAGATCGGCCCGGCCGAGAAGTTCCTCGACGCGCTGGCGGCGTCGGGCCTCGACATCCACTGGACGGCGGCGGTGCGCTCCGACCTGCTGGGCCGCGACGACGTGCCGTACGAGGACCGCCTGCGCGTGGCGAAGAAGTTCGCCGACACCGGCTGCACCTCGCTGGGCTTCTCGCTGGAGTCCGGCAACGACGAGATCCTCACCGCCATGAACAAGCGGGTGCGCGCCGACTTCTTCCGCGAGCAGGTCCGCGTTCTGCGCGAGGCGGGGGTGGTGTGCTCGACCAGCGTGGTGGTCGGCTACCCGCAGGAGACACCGGAGACGCTGGCCGACACCATCCGCATGTGCGAGGAGACGCGGGTCTACCCCAGCGTCGGCTACCTGCTGCCGCTGCCGGCGACCGGCATGTGGAAGCACGCGCTGGAGCACGGCCACATCACCGACCCGCACCAGTTCCTGACGGACGTCACCGAGCGCCAGGATCTGGTGATGAACATGACCACCATGTCCGACGACCAGTTCCAGGGCGAGGTGAAGCGCGGCTTGAGCCACCTCAACGAGGTGCTGAACTGCGAGTTGGACGAGAGCACGCTGATCAAGACCGGCGGCTACCAGAAGCACGACCGCAACCAGACCGCCGACGTGTTCAAGCACCGCAACACCACGGATTCGCTGAACTACGCGAGCCTGACCGGGGCGGTCTAACCCTCGCCCCGCCACTCCACCGCGGCCCCCCGCGGCACCGCCAGCGCCAGCAGGTGCTCGGCCGTGGGCCGCGTGAGCGTCGCGTCCCAGGCCTGCGGGTCGTCGGGGGAGGGGGTGATCGCCGGCGCCTCCACCGTCACCGAGAAGCTCTTCAACGGCAGTGCCAAGCCCAGGCCGCGCGCCTTGATGTAGGCCTCCTTCAGCGTCCATACGCCGAAGAACACCGCGTTCTTCCGCTCCGGCGGGGCGGCGGCCACCTGCGCGCGCTCGGACTCGGCGAAGGCGACGCGCGCCATGCCGTCGAGGTCGAGGCGGCGGTCCGTCCGCTCGGCGTCGATGCCGACGGTCAGGCCGCGGGCGATGGCGCAGGCGGCCAGCCCGTCGGCGTGCGTCAGGTTGAAGGTCAGCCCGGTCTCCGGCCCGGTGAGATACGGCCGGCCGTGCGCCTCGGCGGCGAAGCGCCAGTCGCGCGGATCCACCGCGGCGTACTGCGACAGCGCGGTGCGCAGCAGCGCGTGCGCTGCGGCGAACAGCCGGCGCGTCTCCGCCCGGTGGAAGCGGTGCCAGCGCGCGGTTTCGCCCTGGTCGAGCAGGGCGAGTCCCTCATCCTCCGGGCCCGGCGGAACCGGGCGGACCCAGACATGGACGGTGCCGGGCGGCAGCGCGAGCACCGGCGCCGCTCAGGACTTCGGCCGGAACGCCTTGCACACCGCCGCGTCGGTGTCGATCCAGGCGCCGCCGATCAGGTCGAGGCAATAGGGAATCGCCGGGAACACCGCCATCAGGCAGTCGTGGATGGCCGAGGGCTTGCCCGGCAGGTTGACGATCAGGCTGGTGCCGCGGATGCCGGCAGTCTGCCGCGACAGGATGGCGGTCGGCACCACCGTCAGGCTGACGGTGCGCATCAGCTCGCCGAAGCCGGGCATCATCTTCTGGCAGACGCGTTCGGTCGCCTCCGGCGTCACGTCGCGCGGCGCGGGGCCGGTGCCGCCGGTGGTGACGATCAGGTCGCAGCCCTCTGCGTCGGCCAGCTCGGTCAGGGTGGCGACGATCCCCTCCAGGTCGTCGGGGATGACGCGGGCCACCGGCTCCCAGGGCGAGGCGATGATCGCTGACAGCTCCGCATGGATTGCCGGGCCGCCCTTGTCCTCGTAGATGCCGCGGCTGGCGCGGTCCGACACGGTGACGATGCCGATCTTCAGGGGACGCTGGCGGCCGGGCGTGGTCATGGTGGTTCCTGTCTGGAGCGCAAAGCGCGACTGGGCCGTTGAGGCCCCGCGGCCCCATGGCCGCGAAGCCAAGGGGCCGGACGGCCCCGCCCGGCGTTTGAGGGTTTTTAGTTGGGTCCGAGGAAGACGGACTTGTACGTGCCCTTCTCCCGGCTGCCGGTGTCGGACAGCTGGAAGACCAGCGGGGTCGAGGCGGCGGTCAGCGTCCCCGCCGGCACGGTCACGTAGACGCGGTAGGTGGCGACGCTGTCGGGCGCGGCCTCCAGGGTCAGCGCCTGCGCGGCCTCTTCCTTTTCGCCGGCGACGCTCAGCGCGGTGCCGGGGATGCCGGACAGCATCAGGTCGTAGCTGCGGTTGTCGCGGGTCTTGTTGGTGATCTTGAAGGTGTAGGCGTTGCGGATGCCGCCGTCCTTCAGGGTCACGAACAGCGGCGCGCGGTCGCGCAGCACCGTCACGTCGAGGTGCGAGCGGTTGCCGAAGACGAACAGCATGGCCGTCGCCACCACGCCCATCACCGCTGTGTAGATGATGGTGCGGGTGCGGATCACCGGCAGCTTGTACGGCGCCTTGGCCGCCTGCGCGCTGGTCTGTGCCATGGAGGCGAACTGAATCAACCCGCGCGGGCGGCCCATCTGGTCCATGATGCGGTCGCAGGCGTCCACGCACAGGCCGCAGTTGATGCAGTCGGCCTGGGCGCCGGTGCGCACGTCGATGCCCATCGGGCAGACCTGGACGCACTGCGTGCAGTCGATGCAGTCGCCGAAGCCGCGCTCGGCGCGCTGCTCCCAGTTCTCCGACTTGCGCTTCGGCCCGCGATTGTCGCCGCGCCAGTCCTGGTAGGTGACGACCAGCGAGTGCTCGTCGAGCATGGCGGTCTGGATGCGCGGCCACGGGCACATGTACATGCACATCTGCTCGCGCGTCCAGCCGGCCATGACGTAGGTCGAGGCGGCGAACAGGCCCAGGAAGGTCAGGGCGTTGCTGGACAGGTTCAGCGTAAGCGCGTCCATCGCCAGCGTCGGCGCGTCGGTGAAGAAGGCGCACATGCCGAACGCGGAGACGACGGAGATCAGCTGCCACACCGCGTGCTTGCCGGCCTTGCGGGCGACCTTCTTCGCGGTCCAGGGCGTCTTCTCCATGCGGATGCGCTCGGCCCGGTCGCCCTCGAAGAACGCCTCGACGCGGACGAACAGGTCGGTCCACACCGTGTGCGGGCAGCCGAAGCCGCACCAGATGCGGCCCGCCAGCGCGGTCGCCAGGAACAGGCCGACGGCGGCGAGGATCAGCACGCCGGTCAGGTAGTAGATCTCCTGCGGCCAGATCTCGATGCCGAAGATGAAGAAGCGGCCCTGCTCCAGGTCGAACAGCACGGCCTGGCCCGGCGCGTCGGCGCCGCGGTCCCAGCGGATCCACGGCAGGACGAAGAAGATGCCCAGCAGCACGGCCACGGCGGCCCACTTCAGCGTGCGGAACCGGCCCGACACCGCCTTGGGATGGATCGTCTTATGGTTCTCGTACAGGCTTGTCGCTGAGGCGGGCGGGGGTGCGCTGCCGTCGGGCATGGGGTTGGCCTTCGTCCATAGGATGTTTATTTTGCGGCGCACCCTAGTCGAAGCGCGCGCGCGTGTGTTTGACCGGGATCAAACTTCCGGTCAAGTGCGACGCATGAACGGCGCGGCACCCATTCCCCACCTGCATCGCACGGCCCTTGAAAGTCTTGGCGCGCGGTCCAAAAGCGCTCGCCGCCCCCGAGTTCTTGACGGAATTGGTGTTTCCATTTGACGGGGTGGTCCCGGGTGCGGCTTGACGAGGATCAAGATGGCCGCGAGACTCCGGATCTAGGGTTTCCACCGCAACCGTTCCCCGTGAGGTTTCCCATGCTGCAGGAAAAGGTGCGCGACGCGTTGCGCACGGTCATCGACCCGGAGATGGGCATCGACGTGGTGGAACTCGGCCTCGTCTACGGCGTCGAGGTGGCGCCGGACAACGCGGTCGCCGTGCGCATGACCATGACCTCGCCGGCCTGCCCGCTGGGCGAATTCCTGCGCGAGAGCGCCGAGTGCGCGATCCGCGACGCCGTGCCGGAAGCCCCGGCGGTGGACGTCGCCCTGGTGTTCGACCCGCCCTGGACCTCCGACCGCATCTCCGAGACCGCGCGCCGCCAGCTCGGCTGGCCGGAGGCGTAGCGTGGCCGCCGCCGCCACGGTCCCGGCCTCGGCCGCCGCGCTGCGGGCGCGGCGGCTGCCGCTGCTGGCGCTGGGCTTCGTGTCGCTGCTGGGCGGCGTGCTGGCCGGGCTGGCGCGGCTGGGACTGGCGGTGCCGCTGCCGCACCTGGATCTTGCGATGCTGCACGGGCCGCTGATGGTCTCCGGCTTCTTCGGCACGGTGATCGCGCTGGAGCGCGCGGCGGCGCTGGGCAGGCGCTGGATCTTCGCCGGGCCGCTGACGGCCGGGTTGTCGGGTGCGCTGCTGGTGGCGGGCGCGCCGCCGCTGCTCGCGGCCTTGCTGATGACCGTCGCGTCGGGCGTCCTGCTGGCCGCCGGTGTCTGGGTGTGGACGCGGCAGAAGGAGGGCTTCACCGCCACCATGGCCGGCGGGGCGGCGTGTTGGCTGGTTGGCAACGCGCTGTGGCTGCTGGGCGCGCCGGTGAGCGCGGCGGTGCTCTGGTGGGCGCTGTTCCTGGTGCTGACCATCGCCGGCGAGCGGTTGGAGCTGAGTCGCTTCCAGCCGCCGAACCGCTGGGCCGGGCCGGCCTTCGCAGCGGCGGTGGCGATCCTGGTGCTGGGGGCCGCGGTCGCCGTGGCGGCGCCGGAGGCTGGGTTCCGCGTCGCCGGGCTGGGGATGCTGGCGCTGGCCGGCTGGCTGGCCCGATTCGACGTGGCGCGGCGGACGGTGCGCGGCAGCGGCCTGCCGCGCTACGTGGCGGCCTGCCTGCTGTCGGGCTACGCGTGGCTGGCGGTCGCCGGGGCGGTGGCGCTGGCCGGCGCCGACCCGACGGGCGGGCAGTACGACGCCGTGCTGCACGCGCTGTTCCTCGGATTCGTCTTCGCCATGGTGTTCGGCCACGCGCCGATCATCCTGCCGGCGGTGCTGCGCCTCGCCGTGCCGTTCGCCCCGCGGCTGTACCTGCCGCTGGCGGCGCTGCACTTTGGAGTTGCGCTGCGCACCATTGGCGTGCTGTCGGGCGAACTGGCGGTGCGGCAGTGGGGCGGGCTGGCCAACGCGGCGGCGCTGGCGCTGTTCATCGTGATGACCGCCCACACCGTTCTGGCGAAAAAAGCGCCGGCCCGCCGGATTCCTTGATAACCGTCAAGGAACGCGGGGCGCGGCACGCTATAGTCGCCGACCAAAGCGTGTCGTTGTGCCTGGCCACGACCGTGGCCTGGCTTCCAGGGAATCACTGAAGCCCCGCGTCCTGCGACGTGGGGCTTTTTTCGTTCGCCTCTATGCGTATGGTGCACTGTTAACAAGCGTATCCCGGCGATATGATGGCCTGGGGAGTGAAAGTTAGAGAAAGTCAAAAATCATGCGGCCTAGGGATCTAGAGACCATCCGTGCCCTTCCGTGTTTCGAGGAACTTGATGATGAGCAACTGACCGCCGTCGCCACCGGCAGCCTGTTGCAGCGCTTCCCGCGCGAGACGGTGCTGTTCGAGCAGGGCGAGCGGCCGGATTTCCTGCACGTGCTTGTCGAGGGCTCGGTGATGCTTTACGGCGGCACGGCCGAGGGGCGCGAGACGGTGATCGAGATCCTCACGCCGGTGGACACCTTCATCCTCGCCGCGGCGCTGACGGACACGCCCTACCTGATGTCGGCGAAGGCGCTGGAGCCCTCGACCATCCTGATGCTCCCCGCCCGCAACCTGCGCGAGCAAATGGCGACGCAGCCGAAGCTGGCGCTGGTCATGATGGCGTCGCTGGCGGCGCAGTTCCGCCGCATGGTGCGGCAGATCAAGGACCTGAAGCTGCGCACCTCGACGCAGCGCCTGGCCGCCTATCTGATGCGCCTCGCCGTGCCGGCGGAGGATGGAGTGAAGGTGGAACTGCCGGTCAACAAGCAGGTGCTGGCGAGCCGGCTGGGCATGACGCCGGAGAACCTGTCGCGCGCCTTCGCCACGCTGGCCGAGCAGGACATCCAGATCAAGGGCCGCACCGTGACGGTGGGCAGCATCGAGCGCCTGCGCGCCTACTGCAATCCCGACACGCTGATCGACGACGTGGAGCGCGACCTGAAGGTGGTGCTGGATTGATTTTTCCCTCTCCCGGGACGGGAGAGGGTTAAACCGCCGCCTCGCTCCGGTTCCTGACCATCGCGTCCGCCGCGTCCGGCGTCAGGGGCCGGGCGAAGTAGTATCCCTGGGCGTAGTCGCAGGACAGCGCCCTGAGGTGCTCGGCGATGGCGGCGGTCTCGACGCCCTCCGCCACCACGTCGAAGCCGCAGGTGTGGGCGACGTCGATGATGGCGCGCAGGATGGCGTCGCCCTGGATCGAGTGCTGGAGGTCCTGCAGGAACGACCGGTCCACCTTCAGCGAATCCACCGGCAGCCGCGTCAGGTAGCTCAGGGACGAATAGCCCGTCCCGAAATCGTCGATGGCCAGCCGCACGCCCATGCGCTTCAGGGCGTCGAGCGCCTCCAGGCTGCGCTCGCCGTGGGCGATCACCGCGCCCTCGGTGATCTCCAGCTTGAGGAGCTTCGGATCGGCGCCGGTCTCCTCGAGGACGCGCGCCACCTCCTCGATGAATCCCGCTTCGCCCAGCTGCACCGGCGACAGGTTGACGCTCATGAAGGGCGCCGGGTCGGTTCCATGGTCCAGCGCGGTCCACGCCGCCAGCTGCCGGCACGCCTCGGCCAGCACCCAGCGGCCGAGCGCGACGATCAGGCCGGTGCTCTCGGCCACGGGGATGAATTCGACGGGCGGGACGTTGCCCAGCTCCGGATGGGTCCAGCGCAGCAGCGCCTCGAACCCGCGCAGCCGTCCGCCGGACAGATCCACGATGGGCTGGTAGGCGAGCCACAGCCCGCTGTTCTGCTCCAGCGCCTCGCGCAGGTCATGCTCGACGCGGGTCTGGCTGACCAGGCGATCGCGCAGGCCCGGCTCGAAGCGCACCCAGCGCGCGCCGCCCAGCTCGCGGGCGTGGAAGGCGGCGATCTCGGCGTCGCGCAGCAGGTCCTCGGGCGTGTGGTCCGCGCCGCCGACGGTCACCGCGCCGATGCTGGCGGTCAGGTGCACCGGGCCGCCGGCGATGCCGCGGGTGCGGCGCAGCAGCGCGGCGATGCTCTCCACGTGCGCGGCCAGGGTCGCGTCGTCCGGGGCGCCCTCCAGCAGCAGGCCCAGCGCGTCGTCGGTGACGCGGGCCAGCCGCGCCTTGCCGACGAAGCTGCCCATCAGCCGCGCTGCCAGCCCGGCCAGCATGGCGTGCGCGAACTCGTGCCCGAAGCTGTGGCGCAGCTTGGAGAAGCGGTCGAGGTCGATGCACAGCAGCGTCGCCGGCTTGCCCGCCGCCAGCGTGTCGCCCAGCGTGCGCAGCATGCCCTGGCGGTTGGCCAGCCCCGTCTCCTGGTCGCGGTAGGCGAGGTCCATCAGCTCGCGCTCCATGCGCTTGCGGTCGCTGATGTCGCGGATGCTGGCGACGAACAGGCGGCCGCCGGACGCGCTGGTCTCGCTGACGGTCAGCTCCACCGGGATGCGCCAGCCGTCGGAGCGCATCGCCTCCACCTCGAAGCGGCGGCCGATCACGCGCTGCTCGCCGGTTTCCAGGTAGCGGCGCAGGCCGGCCTGGTGCGCCGGCACCAGCTCCGGCGGGATGAGGATGTCGGCCACGTCCCGGCCCAGCACGTCGGCGCGGCGGCGGCCGAAGATGCGCTCGGCGGCCGGGTTGAACTCGACGATGCGGTGCCCGCCGTCGATGGCGACCACGCCGTCCAGCGCGCCGTTGACCACCGCCGCCTTCAACGCCTCGCTGGCGCGCAGCTCGTCCTCGGCGCGGTGGTGCTCGGTGATGTCGTGGACGAACACGGCGTAGCCGTCCAGCCGCCCGTCCGGCATGACGTTGGGCGTGTGGACGCGCCGCACGAAGCGCCGGCCGCGCCGCGGGTAGTCGACCCACTGTTCGACCTGGGACGTGTTGCCGGCCAGCGCCGCCTCGACCGCCGAGCGCAGCTCGCGGTACAGCCGCTCCCCCAGCACCTCCGGCGCCGCCATGCCGACGATGGCGTCCGGCGCGAGGCCGACGAAGTCGCAGTAGGCGCGGTTGGCATAGCGGTAGCGGCGGTCCGGCCCGACCAGCGCCACCCGCATCTCGGCCGTGTCCAGCAGCCGGCGCATCTGCTCCAGCTCACCGAAGGTCGCGGCCGAACGGCGGGGGGCGGACGGCGGGCGTGGCGGGTCGGGGGGCTTGTCCGACACTGCTGCCATCGCCTCGTCCTCCACCGGAAGGGTTACGCCGTCATACGCTCGTGTGAGCCAATGTACGCCGCACCGGCCGTGTCATGGAAGAATCCGTTTGCCAGCGGCGCATCGGTCACAAGCCCGGCCAGTTCGGCGGCGAGGTCGGCGCCGTCCCGCTCGCCGTCCAGCACGGCGCGGAAGCCCTGCGCCACGCGCACCATGTCCACCGTGTGCGGCGACAGGCGGAAGCGGCCGACGCCCAGGCGCTGCAGCTCCGCGATCTCGGCGGCGAGGCAGAGGTAGGTGTGCGACATGGTCTGCAGCCCGTTGACCGCCAGGAACGGCTGCTCGTCCAGCGTCTCGACGCCCAGGCCGTCGTGGTCCTGCCCGCAGACGAACTGGCAGCCGTCCTTGTGCAGCCCGTGCACCCGCGCGTGGTAGCAGCGCGCCGAGATGGCGAGCGGCACCCGGCCGAACACCTGCACCTCGGTCTCCATCCCCAGCCGCGTGGCCTCCTTCGCCAGCGTGGCGACCGAGTCCGCCGGCATCTCCGCACCCAGCGACACCGAGGTGGCGCCGCGCGAAGCAAGCCAGCCCAGCGTCGCCTCGTTGTAGACGTTGACGAACGGGCCGACGGCGTGCGGCTTGCCGGCCAGCTGCGCGACGGCGCCGAGGTCGTTGGCCTCGACCTCCAGCTCGCCGATCTCGACGAGGTCGCGGACCGCCTTGCGCTCGCGGTCGGTGGTGACGAGGATCGGGCTGGCCAGCACCACGCGCTTGCCGGCGGCCGTCAGCCGCTCGATCACGTCGGGGATGGCGTCCTCGAAGAAGGGCGTCCGCTTCGAGCAGACCACCTCGCCGAGGTACACGACGTCGAGCGGCGCCTCGTCGGCCATGCGGGCGTAGAAGTCGCGCCACTGGTCCACCGGCCAGTTGAACAGCACCGGGCCGAGGGTGAGCAGGGAACGAGTTGCCATGATGTGTGCTCTCCTCAGCGCCAGGACTTCTGGTAGGCGCCGGCCGTCTCGCGGGCGCCCTCCACCATCGCGTCCAGGTCGACGTTCGGCACCGTGCCGTTGCGCTCGAAGGCGTCCAGCGCCTTGCGGTAGGTCTGCACGACCGAGGCGATGTAGGCCTTGCCGCGCTGGCGCCCCTCGATCTTCAGGGCGTGCACGCCGGCCTTCTTCAGCTCCGGCAGCAGCTGCAGGGCGTTCAGGCTGGTCGGCTCCTCGAACAGATAGCCGGCGTCCGCGCCCTGCGCCGCGAAGCGGCCCTTGCACAGCGTCGGGTAGCCGGCCGGCTCGTCGGCGCCGAACACGTTGATGGTGAAGTCGCCGAGGCGCGAGATCAACTCGCTGCCGCGCGGCTCGTAGCGCACGTGGCTGGCCGGCGAGCAGACGCCCTGCTTGTTGGGCGACAGTCCGGTGGCGTAGCTGGACAGCGAGCAGCGCCCCTCCGCCATCGGGCAGAGGCCGCCGAACACGAACACCTCCACCTCGACTCCGGTCGTGGCGGTCAGGCCCTTGATGTCGGCCACCGTCAGCACGCGCGGCAGCACCACGCGCTGCACGCCAAAGGCGTCGCGGAACAGCGTCACGGCTTCCGCGTTCGCCGCCGACGCCTGAACGGACAGGTGCAGGCGAAGATTTGGATGCCGGCGCGCCGCGTAGTCGAGCAGGCCGAGGTCGGCCAGGATCACCGCGTCGGCGCCCAGGCGCGCGGCGTCGTCCACCGCCTTGTGCCAGGGGGCGAGGTTGCCGGCGGTGGGGTAGGTGTTGATGGCGACGAACACCTTGCGGTCGCGGGCGTGCGCGTACCGCACCGCCTCGCCCAGCTCCTCGCGGGAGAAGTTGAGACCGGGGAAGTTGCGCGCGTTGGTCTCGTCGCGGAAGCCGCAATAGACCGCGTCGGCGCCGGCGTCCACGGCGGCGCGCAGCGCGGCGGGGGTGCCCGCCGGGCAGATCAGCTCGAAGGCCATGTTGCTCAGATCTCTTGAACGGTGCGGGAAGGGCCGGATCGGGAAGAACGTGGGGCAGGGGCGGGGGTGGCGATGCGGCGTTCCAGCGCGTCGAGCCGGCCCATGACCGGGGCCAGCAGCAGGGCGCGCGCGCCCTCCAGCATGCCGGTCAGGCGGGCGGCCTCGCGGCGCAGGCGCGGCACGGCGTGGCGGAACGGGCCCGCGATGCCGGCGAGATCGGTGACGAGGTCGATGTCCTCGCCGTCCAGCGCGTTGCGCAGGCCGACCACCAGGGCGGTGTCGCCCTCGATGGAGAGCGTGCGCCGGAAGAACAGCGCGTCGCCGTCGATGCGCCCCTCCAGCAGGTCCATCAGGTGGACCAGCGGGCCGCGGATGCCGGCGTCGGCCGGCGCGTCCTTGGCGGCGACGCGCAGCTTCGGCTGCGGGCCGACCGACAGCAGGAAGGCGACGGGCTGGTCGACGGGATCGATCAGCACGGCGGCCTCGCGCATCTCGGCCATCGCCTCGAAGGCGCGGCGGTGGCGGTACGCCAGCGTGCGCAGGACGCGGTCCAGCACCGGCGCGGTGACGCCGTCGCCCAGCCGGGCCGCAGCGCGCAGCGCGACACCGGCCAGCATGGCCTCCATCCGGCGGACACCGTCGTCCGCCGACGCTCCAGAATTCCGTTCCAACATGCTTGGCGCTTTCCCCTTCGCGACCAGCCAAAGGCAGTCTTCGGCAGCCTATCACCAGTCGTGGGGAATACTCGGCCGCACCTGCTGTGTCCATCCTTGACCGCGGTCAAGAGGCATTTCGCCGCGCCCCCCTATCTTGTCGGCAACCGGCGCTCCGCTGTGTCCGACTGTTCTGGTTTTTCGCCGGATTCGCGCGCTGGGATTGACCTTCGTCAACGCTAGGGGGGTGTATGCTGTCCCCTGACATGGCCTTCGGGTCGCGGGATCGGCTGCTGCCGGCGTCCGTGCCGTTCCGCTTCTTCGCGGCGGCGCTGGCGTTCCATCTCGCCGGCTGGCTGCTGCTGGCGCTGGGCGGCGACTCGCTGGCCGGGTCGCGCGGCGGCCCCGGCACCGTGATGGCGGCGCTGCACCTGTTCACGCTGGGCACGCTGGCGACAACCGCCATGGGCGCGTCATACCAGTTGCTGCCCATGGCGACGATCCGTCCGGTCGGCTCGGTGGGCTGGGCGCAGGCGAGCTTCTGGCTGATGGTGCCGGGCGTCGCCTTGATGGCCGCCGGGCTGGCGACGCTGAGCCACACGCTGGCGTGGATCGGCGGCGGGCTGACGGCGGCGGCGCTGGTGGTGTTCGCCGCGCTGATGGCCGGCAACCTGCGCGGTGCCAACCAGATGCCGGCGGTGCGGGCCAGCGCCTGGGCGGCGTTGGGCTGCCTGGCGGCGATGGCGACCCTCGGGCTGACGCTGCTGGCCGACCTGCGCTTCGGCTTCCTGCCCGATCACCGGGCGCTGACCGGCGTGCACCTGGGGCTGGCGCTGTTCGGCTTCATGGGGATGCTGGTCGCCGGCTTCTCGAGCATCCTGGTCCCGATGCTGACGCTGGGGCAGGCGCCGCCGGTGCGCAGCGGACTGGCCACCGCGGCGGCGGCCGGCGTCGGGCTGGCGCTTCTGGTGGCGGGCGTCTTCGCCGAAGGGCGGATGCTCACCGTCGGCGCCGTGCTGGCCGGGCTGGTGGCCGCGGCGCTGCACCTCCAGGCCATGGAGGGGGTCATGCGCGGGCGCATGCGCAAGCGGCTGGGCGTGCCCTTCCTGATGATCCGCGCCGGCTGGGCGATGCTGCCGCTCAGCCTCATCGTCGCGCTGTCGCTGGCGGCCGGGCTCGATCGGCTGAACGCGCCGACCGTCTTCGTCATCCTGGCGGTGGGCGGCTGGCTGATGACCTTCCTGTTCGGAGTCCTGCAGCGCATCGCGCCGTTTCTCGCCTCGGTGCACGTCACCATGCCCGGCCGCCGGCCGCCGCTGGTCTCCTCGCTGGCGCCGGAGGGCCCCACCAAGGCCCACGCCGCGCTGCATCTGTCGGCCATCGCGCTGCTGGTGCTCGGCAACCTCGCCGATATCGAGTGGATCGCGCGGGTCGGCGCGGTGGCGGGCGTCGGCGCCGCCATCGCCATCATCGTCTTCGCCCTGCAGGTCCGTGCCCGCGCGCTCAAGGCGCTGCACGCCGCCCCGCCGGCTCCCCGCTCCCGCACACCAGGAAACGTTGCATGCTCCACGTGAACTCGCGCATCGGCCAGCTTCTCCACGCCGACCATCTGACCACCCTCGGCACCTTGCAGGAGCTGGAGGAGCTGTTGGTCGGCCAGGGCGCCACGCCCCCCGACCTCGCGAAGCCGGCCGTGCGCGCCGCGCTGGAGACGCTGGTCGCGGTGGTGAAGGGCGAGGTGAGCCGCCACTTCGGTTTCGAGGAGAACCACCTGTTCCCGGTGCTGGCCGATGCCGGACAGATGGGCATGACGATGCTGCTGATCTCGGAGCACCGCGCCATCCTGCCGGTGGCCGAGGTGGCCGGCGAATTGGCCGGAGCGGCGCTGGCCTCCGGGTCCTTCACGCCGGAGGACTGGGCCGAGTTCCGCGAGGCCGGCCTGGAGTTCTGCGAGCGCGAGCTGTTCCACATCCAGAAGGAGGAGATGGGCCTGCTGGCCGCCGTGGCGGCGCTGGTCGGTCCGGACGAGGACGCGCGGCTGGCCGGGGTGTTCGAAGGGCTGCACGCTGGGGGGTGATGCCGCTGCGGCCTCCTCCCTAACCGATCCCCGCCACCACCGCGGCGTACCGTCCCGCCTTTCCCACCGTCACCAGCAGCAAAAACAGCCTGAGGTCCACCCGCAGGATCCCGGCGACCAGCGTCAGCGGGTCGCCGACCAGCGGCAGCCAGGCGAACAGCAGGCTCCACACGCCGAAGCGCCGGAACCATGCCGTCGCCTTCTCCACCTGCCGCGCGCTCACCGGGAACCAGCGCCGGTCCTGGAAGTGCATCAGATAGCGCCCCAGCACCCAGTTGATCGCCGAGCCCAGCACGTTCCCCGCCGTCGCCACCGCCAGCAGCAGGCCCACGTCGTAGGATCCGGACGCGCTCAGGCCGGCCAGCAGCAGTTCCGACTGCGCCGGCAGCAGCGTCGCCGCGACCAGCGCGGCCAGGAACAGCCCTCCATAGGCGGTCACGTCGCTCATGCCGTCAGGCGGTAGTCCAAACCCGGGCTTCCTGTCCAGCGCGGAACCGGGCAACCTTCATCCGGGCGGTCTGTTGCGCGTGCAGACCCGTGAAGGAGAGCGTGATGCCCGACATCCTCATCCTCGCCGACGATCTGTCCGGGGCAGCCGATTGCGGCATCACCTTCGCCTCCGTCGGGCTGGACACGGTGGTGCTGCTGGACCAGCGCGGCGCGCTGCCCGACGCCGACGCGCTGGCGCTCGACCTCGACACGCGGCGCCTGCCGGCCGGGCCGGCGGCGGCGCTGGCCGTGGACGCGGTGCGGCTGCTGCACACGCCGGGCTCGCCGCTCTACAAGAAGATCGACTCGACCCTGCGCGGGAACTGGGCGGCGGAGACGGCGGCGATCCATACGGCATTGGTGGCGGGCGGCGAGGCACCGTTGGCCGTGGTGGCCCCGGCCTTCCCGGCGACCGGCCGCACCACGCGTCAGGGCCGCCTGCTGGTCGAGGGTACGCCGCTGGAGGAGACGGAGATCTGGCGCCGGGAGGGCATCCCCGGCGTCGCCGACCTGCCGGCGCTGCTGCGGGCGGCGGGGTTGACGGTGGCGTTGGCCGACCTCGCCCTGATCCGCCGCGGCGGGGAGGCGCTGCGTGCGGCATTGGCCGGCTGGCTGGAGGAGGGCGTGAATGCGCTCGCCTGCGACGCCGAGAGCGAGGAGGATCTGGCGGCGCTCGCCCGCGCCACCGCCGCGGTGCGGCGGCGGGTGTTCTGGGTGGGATCGGCCGGTCTGGCGCGGCATCTTGCCAGCGCGCTCGGGCTGGCGCGGGAGAGCGCGTTGCCGGTGCCCGCGATGCCCACGCCGCCCGATCCGGTGCTGACCATCGTCGGCAGCCTGTCCTGCGTCGCCCGCGCCCAGGCGAAGGAGCTGGCGGCGCAGCCCGGCGTGCGCCGCCTGAGCATCGCGCCGCCGGTGCTGCGCCTCGGCCCGGGCACCGCCGAGTGGGGGCACGCCGAGCAGGACCTGCGTGAGGCGCTGGGGTCGGGCGACGACCTGCTGCTGACCATGGAGACCGGCGATTCGCCCGATATCGGTGCCGACCTCACCGAGGGGCATGCGCTGGCGGTGGCGCTTGGCCGCTTGGTGCACGAGCAGGCACCGCGCATCGGCGGCCTCGTGGTGGCCGGCGGCGAGACGGCGCGCGCCGTGCTGGCGGCGCTGGGCATCAACGCCATCCGCCTGTTGGGTGAGGTGGAGCCCGGCGTGCCGCTCGGCCTGGCGGAGGGGGCGCGGACCCTGCCAGTGATCACCAAGGCCGGCGCGTTCGGCTCGCCCGACACGCTGGTGCGCTGCCGCGAACGCCTGCGCGCCGCCGCCCCGCACATGCCATAGGAACCAGGATGCCCGGACCGATCATCGCGATCACCATGGGCGACGCCGCCGGCGTCGGCCCCGAGATCATCATGAAGAGCTTGGCGCACGCCGACCTGTACAAGCGCTGCCGCCCCCTGGTGATCGGCGACGCCCGTCGGCTGGGGCGGGCGGGGGAGATCGTCGGCACCGCCCTCGTCGTCACGCGCGTGCAGGGGCCGGACGACGCCGGCTTCCGCGCCGGCACGGTGGATTGCGTCGACCTCGACCTGATCCCGGGGGACCTGCCCTGGGGACAGCTGTCCGGCGTGGCGGGGAACGGCGCCTACCGGTTCATCCGGCGGGCGACCGAGCTGGCGATGTCCGGCGCGGTGGACGCCATCTGCACCGCGCCGCTCAACAAGGAGGCGCTGCACGCCGGCGGCCACGCGTACCCCGGCCACACCGAGTTGCTGGCCCACCTGACCGGCACGCCCGAGGTGTCGATGATGCTGACCACGCCGAAGATGCGGGTCATCCACGTGACCACGCACATCGGCCTGATCGACGCCATCAACCGGATCGAGCCGGGTCTGGTCGAGCGCACCATCGCCCGCGGCCACGCCACGCTGGCGAAGGCCGGCATCACCGACCCGCGCATCGCGGTGTGCGGCATCAACCCGCACGCCGGCGAGCACGGCCTGTTCGGCCATGGAGAGGAGGAAACGAAGATCGAGCCCGCCATCGCCGCCTGCCGCGCCAAGGGCTGGAGCGTCGAGGGGCCGTTGCCGGCCGATACGCTGTTCTTCCGCGCCGGGCGCGGCGACTTCGACCTCGTGGTCGCCATGTACCACGACCAGGGGCACGGGCCGGTCAAGGTGCTGGGGCTGGAGGCCGGGGTGAACATCACGGTGGGGTTGCCGGTGATCCGCACCTCGGTGGACCACGGCACCGCCTTCGACATCGCCGGCCGGGGCATCGCCGACGAGCGCAGCATGCTGGAAGCGCTGCGCCAAGCCATCGACCTCGCGCCGAACCGCGGGGAAACGGCGGAGCGGGCGACCTAGGGCGCCGTCTTGACCACCGCTCCGCGGCGCCCCGGGAATGCGCCTTCGCGCGCCTCCTCGGCCCAGGGGCAGGGGTAGGGGTCGGTGCCGAAGGTCCAGGCGCGCGCCAGCGATCCCGCGGCGTTGCGCACCAGGACGCGGGCGTCGTGACCGTCCTTGCCGGCCTGCTGGGCCGCCTGCACGGCGGTGATCAGCGCGCCGGCCCGGCCGCCGGGGCAGGGGCCGTAGACGTTGTGCTCGAACGAGACGTACCAGCCGTCTTCCCGTTCGACGACCACGTAGTGGGCGCGGGACATGTGTCTCTCCTTTGAAGGTTCTTGTCGTTGCCTCTCAGGCGCCGGCCGCGGCGACGCGGGTGCCGCCGCCCCGGCAGACCGTGGCAAGCTGCGCCGCGGTCAGCCCCTGCGCGTCGCGCAGCGTGGCGCCGTACAGCCGCGCCCCCCACAGCGACGCCCCGGCCAGCATGGCGCCGGTCAGGTCGGCCTCGCACAGGTCGGCGTGGTCGAGGTTGGCGCCGCCGAGGTCGGCCTCCGCCAGCCGCGTCCGCTGCAGCCGGGCCGACCACAGCGAGGCGCGCTCCAGGCAGGCCCCGGTCAGCGACGCCTCGGACAGGTCGGCGTGGTCGAGATCGGCCCCGCGCAGGATGCAGCCGTCCAGCCGGGCGTGGCGCAGGTCGGCGCGCCACAGGGCGCGGCCGTGCAGGTCCAGGCCGCGCAGGTCGGCCGGTTTCCCCTCGGTGCCGGCGCTGATCAGCCAGCGCCGGTGCGCGGCCAGGACATGGTCGAGCGCGTGCTGCGAGAGGGCTTCGGGCATCGGGAGGCCTTCCGAATAGCTGTGCCGGCGCGACGAAGCACGGTCGGTACCGCGCGCGGCGCCGGATCATATCGTGCAGAAGCCCTTCCCAGCGATGTGGCGCGGAAACCCCGCCGGGCAAGCGCACGGCGCCCCCGTACCCCCAATGACCGCCCCGGGATCGGGGTGGGCGTGCGCCGTGTGCGCTGCGGGAATTCGGCTTCTGTCCGGATGGTCGCCTCGGATATCCTGGCCCCCGCCGGGCTGGTCCGGCGGGGGCGACGAGGAGAGGCCGCTGCAATGACGGGCACCGGAACGGCCGGTTTCACGGTGCAGAACCGTCAGGCGCTGCTGGAGACCGCGTTCGACACCATGGTGGACGCGATCTCCGGTTTCGACGCCGACCTGCGGCTGGTGCTGTGGAACCGCCATTACAACGACCTGTCGCGCCTGCCGGGCATGATCCGCGCCGGCGCGCGCTTCGAGGACGTCGTGCGCGCCATGGCGGAGCGCGGCGACTTCGGCCCGGTGGACGCCGAGTCCTTCGTCGCCGAACGGGTGGCGGCGGCGCGGCGCAACGAGGCGTTCCGCACCCGATTCACCCTGTGGGGAACCTCCGTCTTCGACATGCAGCACCTGCCGCTGCCGGGCGGCGGGTTCCTGCGGCGCTACGTCGACGTCACCGACGACGCCCGCGCCGAGGAGGCGCAGCGCGCCGTGCTGGAGGCGATGGCGGTGCCGCTGGTGGTGACGCGGGCGACCGACGGCTCGGTGATGCTGGCCAACGGGCCGGCGCTGGAGTTCTTCGGCGTCTCGCGCCGGGAGTCGGAGGACGGCCTGGACGCGGCCGGCTTCTACATCGACCCGTCGGAGCGTCGGCGCATTCTGCAGGCGCTGCGCGACAGCGGCGGCTGCCTGCAGGCGTTCGAGACGCGCATGTACGCCGCCGGGCGGCGCGAGGCGTGGGTGCTGCTGTCGGTCCGCGGCTTCCGCTTCCACGGCGAGGACGCGCTGCTCGCCTGCGTCAGCGACATCTCCGGCCGCAAGCGGACCGAGCGCGAGCTGGCCGACAGCCGCGAGCTGTTCGAGCTGGCGATCCGCGCGGCGCGCGACGGCATCTCGCGCTGGGACCTCGCCACCGGGGAGCTGTGGTTCTCGCCGCAATGGTGGGCGCTGCTCGGCTACCGCGAGGACGAGGCGGTCAACACGCTGGAACGCTGGGCCGAGCTGATCCTGCCCGAGGACCGCGAGCCGTCGCTGCGCCTGGCGCAGGACTTCATCGCCGGCGTCATCGACGAGTGCCAGCTGGTGCAGCGCTTCCGCCACAAGGACGGGCACGTCGTCGTCTTCTACACCCGCGCGGTGAAGGTGACCGACACCGACGGCACGCCGCTGCGCCTCGTCGGATCGCACACCGACATCACCGAGCGTATCCGCGCCGAGGAGGCGGTGCGCGCCGCCAAGGAGCAGGCCGAGCGCGCGTTGGACGAGCTGAAGCAGGCGCAGGCCCACCTGATCCAGTCGGAGAAGATGGCGGCGCTCGGCTCGCTGGTGGCGGGTGTGGCGCACGAGATCAACACCCCCGTCGGCATCGCGCTGACCGGCGCCTCGCTGCTGGCCGAGCGCACCGCCGAGGTCCGCGCTGCGCTGGAGGCCGGCCGGCTGCGCAAGGCCGACCTCGCCGAGTACCTGGACACGGCGGCGGAGGCCAGCCAGCTGATGATGCTGAACGTCGACCGCGCCGCGCAGCTGATCCAGAGCTTCAAGCAGATGGCCGTCGACCAGGCCAGCGAGGAGCGCCGCGCCTTCAACCTGCGCGACTACATCCACGAGGTGCTGCGCAGCCTCGGCGTCCGCCTGAAGCGCGCCGCGCACCACGTCGAGGTGACGTGCCCGGAGGATCTGGAACTCGACAGCTATCCGGGGGCGTTGAGCCAACTGCTGACCAATCTGGTGATGAACTCGCTGGCCCACGCCTACGGCCCCGGCGAGCGCGGCCACCTCCGGATCGCCGCGCGCAGCCTGGACGCGGAGCGGGTGGAGCTGGTTTACGGTGACGACGGCCGCGGCATCCCGGACGACCTGCACGCCCGCGTCTTCGAGCCGTTCTTCACCACCAGCCGCGGCAACGGCGGCAGCGGGCTGGGACTCAACATCGTCTACAACATCGCCACACGGACCCTGAAGGGCCGCATCGGTCTGGACAGCGCGCCGGGACGCGGCGCGGTGTTCACGATCACGTTCCCGAAGGTGGTGGGGTAGCTGTCACCCCTCTCCCCTTGCGCGAGAGGGGTTTCGCTTCACTTCTTCGCAGGTCCTGGCGCCACCAGCACCGGCGGCCGTGGCGCGGCGGCGGGCGTCTCGACCGCACCGTCGCGCGCCTGCCGGTAGTACAGCAGGTTCCGCTGCACCTCCGGCTCGCCCAGGTCCAGGCGGCCCATGCGGGCGGCGTCCTCGTCGCGGCCGGCCAGACCGTACGCCAGCGCGAGGTTCTGGCGCTGCAGCGCGCTGGCGGTCGGCACGCGCGCCAGCGGTTCCAGGATTCGGATCGCCTCCGCCGCGTTGCCGGCCAGCAGGTGCGAGAAGCCCAGGTTGTTCAGCGTCGTCCGGTCGTCCGGCGCCAGCGCCAGGGCGGTGCGGAACTGCTCCTGCGCGCCCTTGTGGTCGCCCGCCATGTCCTTGGCCACGCCCAGGCCGTTGAGCGCACGGCGATCCTTGGGGTCGGAGGCCAGCACGGCGGCGTACTGGCGCGCCGCCTCCTCCGGCTGGTCGAGTGCCAGCAGCGCTCGGCCGTAGCCGCGCAGCGCCGCGGCGTTGCCGGAGTCCTGCGTCAGCGCCTGCCGCCAGACGTCCAGCGCCTCGCGCGGGGTGCCCTGGTCGATCAGCACGTCGCCCAGGCCCAGCAGCGGCTCGATCCGCGCGCCGTCAGCGGCGTGGGCGCGGCGGTAGAGCGTGGCGGCGGTGTAGAGGTCGCCCTGGCCGCGCGTGGTGTCGGCAAGCCGCATCAGCGCCTCGTAGCTGGCGCTGTTGGCGGCCCCGGTCCCGGTCGTGTCCTTCGTCGTCTGGCAACCGGCAAGCATCAGCGCCAGTGTCGCCACCAAAACGTGTGCAGAGCGTGTGGTCGAGCCCACGGTTCCAGAAATTCCCAAGGTGTTCGTCGGCGCAGCTTCGTCGGTCACGGTTAAGATATCTTAAACACTTCCGTCCCTAACGTGTTTGGTCCCTTCCGGTGGCCTCACGGACTGTAACCCCGTCCCATGACAACGACGCTCGTTCAAACCCAACCCGACGATGCCGCCCGCAAGGACAGGGTCTCGCCGAGCCAGATGTACCATGAGATCGCGCGGATCATCGAACGGATGCACCGCCGGTACCTCGACGTGCTGCGCATCGAACTGGGCCGCATCGGAATCGACGACATCAGTCCGGTGCAGGTCATGATGCTGCTGAACATCTCGTCCGGCGAGATCAGCGTGCGCGACCTGATCGAGCGCGGCTACTACCTCGGCTCCAACGCCTCGTACAACCTGAAGCAGCTGGTCGACCAGGGCTATGTCGACCGCGCCGCCTCGCCGCGCGACAAGCGGGCCGCCCGGCTCAAGCTGTCGGCGCGCGGGACCGAGCTGTGCGAGCAGCTGCGCCGCATGTCGACGCTGCACGCCGACGCGTTGATCCGCGCCGACGGCGACATGCAGGACTTCGAGGTCACCTACAAGACCCTGCGCCGCCTGGAGCGCAAGTGGACCGACGTCATCCGTTCCGACGAGAGCGAACTTCTCTAGACCAAGACCACACTTCCCGTGGGGCCCCGCATGGTTCGCAGAGTCTGGTGGCTGGGCCTGACGTGTCTGCTCGTCCTGCTGGCGCTTCCGGCGTTGGCCGACCCGGCGCCGCGGGTGCGGCTGGTCTTCGCCACCGACGCCAACCCGCCGCGCGTCATGGGCGAGGGCACCGCCATCGACTGGGAGAAGCCGGGCCTGACGCCGGAGCTGCTGCGCCTCGTCGCCGTGCGCGCCGGCGTCGCCTTCACCTTCGAGCGCGTGCCGTGGAAGCGCGGGCTCTTCCTGGTCGAGACCGGCGAGGCCGACGGCCTGTTCCAGGCTAGCCATCTGCCCGACCGTATGGGCGTCATGGCCTTTCCCATGAAGGCGGGGCGGCCGGACCCGGCCCGCGCGCTCATGGAGCAGCGCTACGTCCTCTACAAGCGTTCCGGGAGCCCGGTGGCGTGGGACGGCGCCCGGCTGACCGGGACCGACGGGCCGGTCGGCGCCATCTCCAGCTATTCCGTGGTGGACGAACTCGCCCGCCTCGGCATCCCGGTGGATGAGGCCAAGACGCAGGAACACAACCTCGACAAGCTCGTCGGCGGACGCATCGCCGCCTACGCCGGGCTGGAGGCGATGACCGACGCGCTGATCGCCGCCCACCCGGACAAGTACGGCCGGCTGGTCAAGGTGATGCCGCCGCTGGTCTCCAAGCCCTATTACCTGGTGTTCTCGCGGGCCTTCTACAGCGAGCACCGCGACGTGGCGGAGCGGATCTGGGACGCCATCGCGGAGGTCAACGCCTCCGACGCGTTCGCGGCGATCGTCCGCCGCTATGCGGACTGACGCCGCATGGACGCCCCCCTCGCCAGCCCCGAACCGCACACGCCCAGGCGCATCGCGCCCGCGTTGCGCTCGCCCATCGCCATCCGGCTGATCCGCGTCACCTTCGGCCTGTACGTGCTGGTGGCGGCGCTGATCGCCGGCGCCCAGATCGCCGAGGAGTATTTGGGCACCCTCCACGAGATGGAGCGCGAGCTGACCGTCTACGCCGGCGGCTTCGAGAACGGTCTGGGCAGCGCGCTGTGGGCGCTCGACACCGAGGAGCTCCAGTCCATCGTCGCCGGCATGACGCGCATTCCCGGCATCGCCGGCGTCAAGGTGGTGGACCACCGGCGGTCCCGCACCTTCGCGGTGTCCGGCGCGGTGCAGGACGGCAACGGCACGCCGCTCTGGTACGGCCGCGACGGCCAGCCGGCGCCGCCGCCGGACCCGCGCGCGTTCACCGGCCTGTTCGGGCAGGAGCACGCCGTCCAGCACACCCACGCCATGGGGACGGCGCTGGTCGGCTACGTCACCATCTACAGCAACTCCCACGCGGTGTTCGACCGCGTCTGGGTGCCCATCGCCTTCATGCTGGGCGGTGCCGTGGTGAAGACGGTGGCGCTGTGGCTGATCTTCGTCTTCGTCGCCCGCCGCCT
This sequence comes from Azospirillum sp., assembly GCF_050789165.1. Lineage (NCBI taxonomy): Bacteria > Pseudomonadati > Pseudomonadota > Alphaproteobacteria > Rhodospirillales > Azospirillaceae > Azospirillum > Azospirillum sp. Next base: position 17,505 of record NZ_JBOZRT010000080.1, on the reverse strand, counting down.
GCTGGTGCAGCCGCTGGCCCGCCTGACCGAGGCGGTGGAGCAGATGGACCCGCGCACCGGCCACGGCCCGCCGGTCGTCCCACCGTCCGACCGCAAGGACGAGCTGACCGAGCTGGCGCAGGCCTTCGCCGACCTGGTGCGCCGCCTGCGCGCCGAGACCGAGGCGCGCAACTGGCTGGAGGCCGGGCTGGAGGCGGAGGTGCGCCGCCGCACCGAGGAGGCCGACGCCGCCCGCCGCGCCGCCGAACGCGCGCTGGCCGAGCTGGGCGAGACCCAGGCCCATCTGGTGCAGGCGGAAAAGATGGCCTCGCTCGCCACCCTGGTGGCCGGCGTGGCGCACGAGATCAACACGCCGGTCGGCATCGTGGTCACCGCCTCCTCGCACCTGATCGACGAGGCCCGCCGCATGGAGCTGCGCGCCCGCGAGGGCAGCCTGCGCCGCGCCGACCTCGACGCCTTCCTCAACGCCGTGACCGAGGCGGGCAGCATCGTGCTGTCCAACGGCCGCCGCGCCGCGCAGCTGGTGCAGAGCTTCAAGCGAGTCGCCGTGGACGAGGCCAGCGAGGAGCGCCGCACCTTCCTGCTGGACGACTATGTGCGCGACGTGCTGGCGACTCTCGGTCCCCGGCTCAGCCGCACGCCGATCGCCGTCGAGATCGACATCCCGCCGGACCTCGACCTCGACAGCTACCCCGGCGCGCTGGCGCAGGTGCTGACCAACCTGCTGCTGAACGCGCTGCTGCACGCGTTCCCCGACGGCAGCCGCGGCCGTATCGTCCTCGCCGCCCGCCGGGACGAGCTGGACACGGTGGAGCTGACGATCTCCGACGACGGCTGCGGCATCGCGCCGGACCTGCTGCCGCGGATCTTCGACCCGTTCGTCACCACGCGGCGCAGCGCCGGCGGCAGCGGCCTGGGCCTGCACGTCGCCTTCAACCGGGTGACGCTGACGCTGGGCGGCAGCATCGCCGTGGACAGCGGCCTGGGTCGCGGCACCACCTTCACCCTGCGCCTGCCCCGCGTCGCGCCGGCGCCTCTGCACCCGGAGCCGGAAGGCGTGCGGTAGCTCCGCACGCCGGAGCCCTTAGCGAGGGCGGAGCGTGCGATGCTGGATTCCAACAAGAACGCTGGTGGGCGATCCTTATGGGCGTGGCTGATGTCGTCGGGCTGGTCGGGGTCGTGGCCTATTTGTCGGCCTATGGCCTGTTGCAGCTCGGGAAACTGAAGGTCGAGGATGGTCGCTATGCGGCGCTGAATGGCGCGGGCGCCCTGGCTATTCTCTATTCGCTGATATTCGATTTCAATCTTCCATCGTTCATCACGCAGTCCGCTTGGTTGGTCTTCACCGCCGTCGGCTACATGCGCTCACGCACTGGGCGATCGCCGCGGTGACGTATGAACGCTTCGGTGGCCCGCGTGGACGGATCGCGTCGCTTGTGGCCCGGGAAGGCCACGGTATCCCGCGCGCCCCGCGCATAACCGATTGCCCAGCTTGGTTTTGACACATATTATTGGTATTCCGTATTATCCGGGCTGTTAGCCCGCGCATCGAGGGTTTCTGACGGTTTGGACTGGATGCGCTCTTTGACACGCTGGCTTCCGGCGTGTGCGGTCGTGTTTGCCCTGGCGGCGCTCGCTCTGCTTGTGCGCGGTGGCGAGCCGGAGGCGGCGGGCCGGCCGCGGGTGGTCGGCGTGCTGACCAACGCGGCGGTGGCGCTGCCCGCCTACGAGGGCTTCCGCGCCGGCCTCGCCGAAATGGGCGGGCCGCCGGTGTCCTTCCTGTACGGCGGCGTCGTTCCCGGGGATGCCGCGCTGGCCGCCGAGGCGCGCCGGCTGGTGGCGGGCGGCGCCGACCTGATCCTGACGCTGACCACCCGGGCGGCGCAGGCGGCGCTGGAGGCCGGGCGGGAGCGTGGCGTGCCGGTGGTCTTCGCGCCGGCCAGCAACCCGCTGCAGACCGGGCTGGCGCAATCGCTGCGTTACCCCGGCGGCAACGCCACCGGCGTAACCTTCGGCCGGCAGGAGGCGCGGCGCCTGGAATGGCTGCTGCGGCTGGTTCCGGACCTCGAGTCCGTCTACATCCCCTACACGCGCGATGATCCCAGTCCGCTCGCCAGCCTGCCGGTGCTGCGGGAGGCCGCGAAGACCCTCGGCGTGTCGCTGGCGGAGGAGGTGGTGGACGGCTGGGAGGCCCTGCGGGCGGCGCTGGCGCGGTTGCCGGCGGGGACGCGGGCCATCCTGGTGCCGGCCGACCCGGGCATCGCCTCGCATTCCCGCGAACTTGCCGCCTTCGCCATGGAGCACGGCGTCGCGCTGTCCATGCCGCACCGCGAGGGGGTGGAGCAGGGGGCGCTGATGTCCTACGGCTTCAACCTGCACGGCGTCGGCCGGCAGGCGGCCCGGCAGGCGCTGCTGGTGCTGTCCGGCGTGCCGCCGGCCGAGATCCCGGTGGAACTGGCGGAGTTCTCGCTGTCCGTCAATTTGGAGGCGGCGCACCGCATCGGCCTGGACGTGTCGCCGCTGCTGCTGCGCCAAGCCTACGTGGTGGCGCCGTGAGCGGGGCGGTGCGGGCCCTGGCCGCCGGGCCGCGGCGCAGCATCCGCACCCGGCTGATCGCCGCCTTCTTCGGGCTGGCGCTCGGGCCGCTGTTGCTGCTCGCGCTGTTCCTGCTGCCCTACAGCGTCTACACGCGCCTCGACGCCTCGCTGCTGCGCCAGGACGAGGCGGCGCGCCGCGTCACCCAGGACGTCGCCGCGCTGTTCGGCGAGGCCGAAAGCGCCCTGCGCGCCGCGCTGGGCGAGGTGCAGGCGTACCGGTTGCGCGGCCTTCCGCTGCTGCTGCGCCTGGACGCGCTGATCGCCGAGGAGCACCGCTTCGCCGCGGTGTCTCTGGTGGACGGCCTGGGCGTGGAGACCGCGCGGGCCGAGTATGACGTCGTGGTCGCTCCCGCCGACCGCCGCGACCTGTATGGGCTGGAGCCGGTCGCGCGGGCGCTGCGGACCGGCGTCACCGCCTACGGTCCGGCCGAGTTCGACGCGGAGACTGGCGAGCCGACCATGCTCGTCGTGTTGCCGGCTCCCAGCCCGGACCGTCGGGGAATCGAGGGGGCGCTGGTCGGCCGCCTGCGCCTGAAGCCGATCTGGCATGTGGTGGGGCACGCCTGGGCGGCGCAGGGGCTGGACGCCTACATCGTCGATTCCGCCGGCCGGGTGATCGCGCACCGCAACCCGTCGGTGGTGCTGGGCGGCCGGCGTGTCGTGCTGCCGCTGCCCGACGGCCTGACGCGCGGCCTGGACGGCGGTCTGGTGGCGCGCGCGTCGGCGGTGCGCACGCTGGGCGGCGAGCCGCTCACCACGGTGGTCGAGGTGCCGGCGGCGGAAGCGCTGGAGCCGACGCTGCGGCTGCTCGGCGTTCTCCTGGTGCTGCTGCTGGGGGGTGTGGCGGTGGCCGCGCTGCTGATGCGCCGGGCGCGGCGTGGCATCACCCGGCCGTTGCGCGCGCTGGTCGAGACGGTGCAGGCCGTCACCGCCGGCGACCTGACCCGCACCGCAGAGGCCCGGCGCAACGACGAGATCGGCGACCTCGCCCGCGCCTTCAACGAGATGACCGCCCGCCTGCGCGCCCTGATCGACGAGCAACGCAGCCTCAACGAGGACCTCGAGGTCCGCGTCGCCCGCCGCACCGCCGAACTCGCGGCCAGCGAGAGCCGGCTGCGCGCCATCATGGACACGGTGCTGGAAGGCATCGTCGTCACCGATGAGCGCGGCGTCATCTGCGCCTTCAACCCGGCGGCCGAGCGGATCTTCGGCATGACGGCGGCGCAGGCGATCGGCAGCGAGCTGGCCATCCTGATGGGGCCGGAGGACGCCGCAGCGCACCGCAACGCGCTGGAGCGCTATGCCCACGACGGCCACTCGCAGGTGATCGGCCGCTCGCGCGAGGTGGTCGGGCGGCGCCCGGACGGCACCGCCTTCCCGCTGGAGATCGCGGTGGCCGAGCTGGAGACCGACGTGGGCCGGCTGTTCATCGGCGCGCTGCGCGACATCAGCGCCCGCAAGGCGATCGAGCGCCAGCTGATCGCCGCCCGCGACGACGCCGAGCAGGCGAACCGCGCCAAGACCGAGTTCCTGAGCAGCATGAGCCACGAACTGCGCACGCCGCTCAACGCCATCCTCGGCTTCGCGCAGCTGCTGGAGATGGACGCGGGCCGTGCCGGCTCGCCCAAGCAGGCGGAGTACGTGCAGTTCATCCTGCGTGCCGGCCGGCACCTGCTGGCGCTGATCGAGGATGTGCTCGACCTCGCCAAGATCGAGGCCGGGCGGATCGAGCTGGCGGTCGAGCCGGTGGCGCTCGCCGATGTGATCGAGGAGGCGATGGGCATCGTCGGGCCGACCGCCGACTCCGCCGCCGTGGACCTGGTCGACGAGGCCGGCGCCGGCGCCCCGGTGGTGAGGGGCGACCGCCGGCGGATCTGCCAGGCGCTGGTCAACCTGCTGTCCAACGCGGTGAAGTACAACCGCCCCGGCGGCCGGGCGACGGTGGCCGTGGACGTTTCCGATCCGGCGCGGCCGCGCCTGCTGGTCAGCGACACCGGCCGCGGCATCCCGGAGGACCGTCTGGGTGAGCTGTTCGAGCCATTCAACCGCCTGAACGCCGAGCGCAGCGCCATCGAAGGCACCGGCATCGGGTTGGCGATCACCAAGCGGATGATCGAGGCGATGGGCGGCGAGGTCGGCGTCTCCAGCACCGAGGGCGTCGGCTCAACCTTCTGGATCGTGCTCCCCGGCGTGCCCTGAGCGCCGGTTGCCCGGCGCGTCGTTCCCCGCCACAATGGTGCCGGATCAGCAGGGAGACCCGAATGCCCGCCGTCGTCGTCCGCCCCTCGTGCGCCGAGGACATCGACGCCATACAGGCCATCTACGCGCACCATGTCCTGCACGGCCTCGCCTCGTTCGAGGAGGTGCCGCCCGACGCCGCCGAGCTGGCGAGGCGCCGCGAGGCAATCCTGGCTCAGGGCCTGCCATACCTCGCCGCGGACATCGACGGGCGGCTCGTCGGCTACGCCTACGCCAGCCTGTACCGGGCGCGCTCCGCCTACCGCTACACGCTGGAGGACTCGGTGTACGTGGACGATGGCTGCCGCGGCCTGGGCGTCGGCCGGGCGCTGCTGACCCGGCTGGTGGCGGAGTGCGAGCGCTGGGGCGCCCGGCAGCTGGTGGCGGTGATCGGCGACAGCGGCAACGCCGGTTCCATCGGCCTGCACGCCGCCTTGGGATTCGCGCACGCCGGGTTGCTGCCGGCGGTCGGCTTCAAGCACGGCCGCTGGGTGGACAGCGTGCTGATGCAGCGGCCGCTGGGCGAGGGGGACCGCACGCTGCCGTGAGGCCCCCCTCGCCGGGGCGACGCCTCACCAGGGCACGTCGCGCCGGTCGATGAACAGCGGGGCGTAGCTGGTGCCGCCGTTGATCGGCGCCAGATACTCCTGGATCTCGGCCGTGGTCACGCCGGTCAGCACCACCGACACCGGCGGCGCGCCGTCGGGCGTGTGCAGGAAGTCCTCGTAGACGAAGCGCGTGTCGCGCCCGCCGTTCACCGCGGTGACGCTGGTGATGCTCAGGTAGTCGGTGCGGTACAGCCGGTCCTCGCCGAGCTGGAAGTCGTCCACCGTGACGGTGCAGCCGGGCGTGGTGACGCCGTTGACCATGAAGATGTCGCGGCCGCCGCCCCCCACCATGGTGTCGTTGCCGCTGTAGTACAGCAGCAGATCGTCGCCGGCGCCGCCCAGCAGCCGGTCGTTGCCGGTGCCGCCGTCCAGGTGGTCGTTGCCCGCCCCGCCGGCCAGCGTGTCGTTGCCGGCCCCACCGTTGATGACGTTGTTGCCGCTGTTGCCGGTCAGGACGTTGTTGAGTCCGTTGCCGGTGATGGAGCCGTTGGCCGACGCCCCCTTCTCCTGCAGCGTCACGTTCTCGATGTTGGCGCCCAGCGTCCAGGAGTACTTGGCGATCACCGTGTCGTTGCCCTGGCCGGCCAGCTCGATGATCGTGTCCTCCGGCCCGTTGGCGTAGTACACGTCGTTGCCCCAGCCCCCATACAGCGTGTCCGGCGCGGAGTCGTCGCCGGGATACAGGGTGTCGTTGCCGTTGCCGCCGTAGATCACGTCGGAATTGTTGTTTCCGCCCAGAACGTCGTTGCCGTCGTAGCCGTAGATCGTGTTGTTGCCGGCCGGCGCCCAGATCGTGTTGTTCCCGTGGTTGCCGCGCAGGATGGCCATGACCGACTCTCCAGTGTGCTGTGATGCCGCGTTGGTGGCGGCGTTCACGTAGACTAGCAACGGGAGGTCGATAAGATGGCAGCGTTAAAAGGTTGTAGAGCCTGGGCGGAGGGCTTACTCCACCATAACTGGCTGTGTCTCACGGAAATCACAACACGAAATGCAAAAAACACAAAAGGCCGCGCGGGTGCGCGGCCTTTGTTCCGTTCGGCGACCGGCGAAGGGTCGCGGAAAGCCTTACTTGATCTTGCTTTCCTTGAACTGGACGTGCTTGCGGGCCACCGGGTCGTACTTGTTGAACGACAGCTTCTCGGTGGTCTTCTTCGGGTTCTTCTTCTTGACGTAGAAGAAGCCGGTGTCGGCCGTGCTCACCAGCTTGATGAGGACCGTGTTCTGCTTGGCCATGATCGCAAATCCTGACAAAAATCCCGTGACCCGCCGGCCCGGCAGGACGGCGACTGAGAGCGCGAAGATACGCAGATCCGCCGGGATGTCAAGCATGCCAACGCTTTTTCCCCATCCGTCATGGCCGGGCCCAGACCCTCCCATCCATGCCGCTGCGGACGGTTGGCGCATGGCCGTGGATGCCCGGGTCAAGCCCGGGCATGACGATCAAAAGGAAGGATGATGGAAGCGGGCGGGAGGCCTCAGCGCTCCGCCACCGCCGACGAGGTGGCCAGCGCCACAGCGCGCTGGTAGAGCTGCGGTTCGGCCAGCAGGCGCTTGGCGACATCGACGTCCAGCTCGGCGCCGTGCTCCTTCCAGGGGCAGGCTTCGCGCAGGCGGGTCAGCGCCGTCTCGTCGTTGGAGGCCTGGGCGCGCCAGCCGGCCAGCTGCACCGCGTGCGGCCGGGCGCCGCCGCTGCGCAATTCCTCCACCAGCGAGTCGGCGGCGCGGCCGTCCACGCTGGTGCACACCATGGGCTGGACGCCCTGGCGGTGCAGGGAATAGCCGGCCGGGGTGTAGATGCGGCTCCAGGTCAGGAACAGCTCGCCGTCGTTGGGCAGGCGGGTGACCGTCTGAACGCTGCCCTTGCCGTAGGAGGCGGAGCCGACGACCACCGCCCGCCCGCTGTCCTGCAGTGCCGCGGCGACCACCTCGGCCGAGCTGGCCGTGCGGGCGTCCACCAGCACCACCAGCGGCAGGCCGTCGGCGACGTCGTCGGGCGCCGCCTCGAAGCGCTGGCGGCTGTCGGGGTGGCGGCCCTCGGTGGTGATGATGCGGCCGCGGCGGATGAACAGGTCGGCCACCGCCACGGCCTGGTCGAGCAGCCCGCCGGGGTTGCCGCGCAGGTCGAGCACGATGCCGTGCGCCGCCGGCCCCAGAGCGGCACGGGCGTTCAGCACCGCCTCGCGCAGGTTGGCGACGGTGCCGGCGTTGAAGCGCTCCACCTTGATGAGGGCGGCGTGGGCGGTGACGGTGCTGGCCACCGTGTTGGGGATCACCCGCTCGCGGCGGACCGGCAGGCGCCGCGGGCTTTGCCCGTCCCGCCCGACGGTGAGCAGCACCAGCGTGCCGGTCGGGCCGCGCAGGCGCTCCGCCACGGCTGACTCGTCGGCACCGGCCGCGGCGCCGTCCACCGCCAGCAGCACGTCGCCGGGACGGATGCCGGCGCGCTCGGACGGCCCATGCGATTCGCTGACCAGCAGGCGGTCGCCCGAGGACCTCAGCGCCAGCCCGACCCCGCCATAGCCCTCGCGCTGCGCGCGCTCGCCGGTGGCGCGCTGCGCACCGGTGTAGCGGGAGAAGCCGTCCAAGCCGCCGACCACCGCGTCGAAGACCGTCTGGTAGATCCGCTCCGCCGGCGCGGCGCGCAGCGCGACCGAGTGCAGGCGGGCGCGTTCCACCGCGCGGACGGTCAGGTTGGCCCAGCCGGCGGCGTCGCCGGGCTTCGGCGCCGGCGCCTCGAAAGCGGAAGCGCCGGAGACGTACAGGCGTACGCTGTCCTTGTCGCGAACGACGCTGATGCCCGGATCGATCGTCGCGAGCGCCTTCAGCCCGTCGGTGCCAAGCTGGCGCAGGTCGACCGGTTGCAGGTAGGCCTCGGCGATGCGGCTGTAACCCACGGAAAAGACTTGTTCACTGATCAGGGCGGGCGCCTCGGCGGCGGCCGGGGCGGCGATGGCCTGCTTCGGCGCGTCGCCGGTGCAGCCGACCGCGAAGGCCAGGGCGGCGAGGGGGACGGCCAAGTGCCGCCGCAGCGATGCTGATCCGCGATGCCCGATACCCATGACGGCCGAACGCGCCTCCGCCCGTACGCCGGACCGCACGTACGGCGGGCGACGCGCCCGCACCGGTCCGACACACTTCGATGGAGGTATGGAATAGCACTTCCGCGAGGGCGTCGTGTTGCGCAATTTTTGAGTCGGCAGTGCCTCGTGCCCTAATTCCCACGTGATGTGGCGCGCCCGCCACGCTGTTTCGAATGAGCCTTGCGAAGGGCGGATTTGCGTCCTTCGGAGGGTGTGTTGCCGGAGCGCCACAGCAAGTCGGCGCCCTCGCGGTCGAGCAGGGCGAACAGCGTGCTGCCGGTCAGCGGGTCGGTCTCCTTCACCGCCACCTTCACCGGCGCGCCCAGGCGGTACACCCGACCCCAGCGTTCGCCGACCAGGGCGTGCTCGTGTTCCCGGTGCTCGTACGTGTCGTCGGGCAGCGTGCTGGCCGGCACCAACCCGTCGGCGCCGCTCTCGTCCAGGCGGACAAACAGGCCGAAGCGGGTGACGCCGGTGATCCTCCCGCTGAACGTCGCCCCGACGTGCGCCGACAGGAAGGACGCGGTGTAGCGGTCGATGGCGTCGCGCTCGGCCGCGGCGGCGCGGCGCTCGGTAACGGAGATGTGCTCGGCGATGTCGGCCATAGCCGCCATCGCCGCGTCGTCCAGCACGCCGACGCCCAGCCGGTGTGCGCGGATCAGCGCCCGGTGCACCACGAGGTCGGCGTAGCGGCGGATCGGCGAGGTGAAATGGGCGTAGCGGCGCAGAGCCAGTCCGAAATGGCCCAGGTTGTCCGGCGCATACACCGCCTGCGCCTGTGAGCGCAGCACCACCTCGCTGACCAGCTGCGCCTCCGGCGTTCCCTGGGCCTTCTTCAGGATGCGGGTGAAGTGTCCTGGGGTGAGGACCTGCCCCTTGGCGAGGCTGTAGCCGATGCCCTCCAGGAACTCGCGCAGCGCTTCCAGCTTGTCGGGGGCGGGCTGGTCGTGGACGCGGTACATGACGGGCATGCCGGCCGCCTCCAGGCTCTCCGCCGCGGCGACGTTGGCGCAGATCATGAACTCCTCGATCAGCCGATGGCTGTCCAGGCGCTCGCGCGGAGAGATCTCCGCGACCCGGCCGAATTCGTCCAGCCGTACGCGCCGCTCCGGCAGGTCGAGGTCGAGCGTGCCGCGCTTTTCGCGGGCGGCCCACAGGCAGGCGTACGCGGCGTACAGGGGGGCGATGGCGCCGGCCAGCAGGGGCTCGGTCGTGTCGTCCGGCCGGCCGTCGCGGGCGGCCTGCACCTGCTCGTAGGTCAGGCGGGCGGCGGAGCGCATCAGGCCGCGCGCGAAGCGGTGCCGGCGCAGGCCACCATCCGCCCCGATCCACAGGTGGGCGGCGAGGCAGCCGCGGTCCTCGTGGGGCCTGAGGGAGCACAGGTCGTTGGACAGCGCCTCCGGCAGCATCGGCACGACGCGGTCGGGGAAGTAGCAGGAATTGCCGCGCTCGAACGCCGCGCGGTCCAGCGCGGTACCGGGGCGGACGTAGTAGGCGACGTCGGCGATGGCGACGATCAGGTGCCAGCCGCCCGGGTTGGCCGGATCGTTGTCCGGCTCGGCGAACACCGCGTCGTCGAAGTCGCGGGCGTCGGCGCCGTCGATGGTGACCAGGGGAACGGCGCGCAGATCCTCGCGGTCGCCCAACGGCGGAACCTTGGCGCGCTCCGCCTCGCGCTCGGCGGCGTGCGGGAAGAGTGTGGGCAGGCCGTGCGTGTGGATGGCGATCAGGCTGACGGACCGCGGCTCGGCGGTCGGGCCGATCACCTCCACCACCCGGCCCTGCGCGAGGCCGAGGCGGGTGGCCGGCAGCACGTCCACCAGCACCAGGTCGCCTTCCGCCGCGCCGGCGGCGTTGGCGGGCAGAACCAGCAGCTCGGCCTTGTTGCGGCGGTCGGTGGGGACGACACGGCCGCCGTCGGGGCCCAGGCGGTAGACGCCGAGGATCCGTCCGGTGGTGCCCTCCAGCCGGCGGATGGTGCGCGCCTCGTACAGGCGGTCGTTCAGGCGGGAGAGCTTGGCCAGCACGCGGTCGCCCTGGGCGAGCGCCGGGTGGCCCTTCTTCTCCGGCATCATGAAGATGCGCGGCGGGGCGTCCTCGCCGTTCCAGGTGAGGGGGCGGGCCAGCACCTCGCCGTCGGGATCGGCGCCGGTGACCTCCAAGACCGCTACCTCCGGCAGGCTCTGCGGCGGCGCCATGCGCCGGCCGCGCCCGCGCTCGACGGCGCCGTCGGCTTCCAACTCCTTCAGCAGGTCCTTGAGCCGCTCGCGGTCGGCGCTGCCGCCCAGCTTGAAGGCGCGGGCGATCTCCCGCTTGCCGACCGGCACGCTGCTCTGGCGGATGAAGGCGAGGACGGTGTCCTTGGTGGGGAAGGGGGGCAACGGGCGGTCCGGCGGTGGGGAGAGATCAGCGGTAAGTAAAGCCAACCCGCGCGGATTCCAACCCGCCACCGGCATCCCATGCCGTCATGGCCGGGCTTGTCCCGGCCATCCACGGACCCAAACCTGTGTGGACGTTCAAGAGCGTGGATGCCCGGGACAAGCCCGGGCATGACGGTACAGAGGACGATCGAGGTTGCCGGAGAACCACGCTACCGGTCCTTGAACACCCGCATGAACCGTGCCGCCCGCGCCATCCGGCGCGCCTCGCGGCCGATGCTGCGGTCACCCTCGCGTTCGAGGCTGCCGACCAGCCGGCCCTGGGCGTCGCGGATGATGATTCCCTCGTCGCGCGGCACGGTGAGGTCGGCGAGCAGCTCGGCCCGGCGGTTGTGGGCGGACAGGACGATGGTGGCGATCGACGCGGCGATCAGACTGGCAAGCAGGCGCATGGCGGCCTCCATGGGGTGATGGATTCCGCGAGCGTGCCCGAGCGGCCGGCCCGATTCTGTGGCTCAGCTCACAGGAACCGGCTGGCCGTCGCGCAACGCCTCGTAGGCGGCCTGGACGGTCTCGGCACCGTACTTGCGCTCCAGCCGGCGCACGGTGAAGTGGCCGCGGGCCACGTCCTGGAAATGGTCGATGAAGGCGAGGTTGACCAGCGCCCCGCCGGCCGCGCCGATGATCGGCACCGCCTGCATGGCGAACTTCTGCCCGACGGTGACGCCGAAGCGCGCGGCGATGCCGCCCAGGAAGCGCACCACCACCGGCGCCCCCTCGGCGACGAAGCCGCGCTCGGCGATCACCTGGGCGGCCTGCGCCATGGTGCGGGCCAGCGCGCCGCGCACGGCGAAATAGCCGGCGTCCATGGAGTCGTCGCTCTCCGTCCGGCCGCCCAGCGCGAAGACCTGCAGGCAGGCCAGCGCGGCCTCCGGGCTGTGCAGGTCCTCGCCCTCGCAGCGCGCGATGTCGGCGATGGAGCGCAGCATGATGGTGGTGGAGACCGGCAGCTCGATGGCCAGAGCCGGCAGGCCGAACAGCCCGCCCATGGCGCCCGACAGTCCGACCGCCGACTTGTGCAGCTTATCGGCCGGGCCGCCGGTCTGGCCGCGCATGGTGGCGAGCGCGACCTTCAGCGCCTTCTCCAGCGCGGTGCTGGTGGCCTTGGTGATGACGGCCTTGGCCTTCTCCGGCAGCACGCCGCCGAGCATCTCCACCGGCGCTCCCACCATCGAGGCGAGGCGGGCGGCGAGGCTCGGGTTCTCCAGGCGCTGCACGGCGACGCGCAGCTCTTCCAGATCGTCCACGGCGATGGTCATCGGGCCCCCAGTGCTGGGGTGCAGGACCGGTGGGGGATCCTCGCGACGGACGGCTTTACCACAGAGACACAGAGGCACAGAGAAACACGGAGAGTCCCATCCTCTGTGTCTCTGTGTCTCTGTGGTTCACCGCCGTCATGGCGAGGTTTGCCCTCTTACGCCTGCACCTGCTTCTTGGCCGGCGCCTTCGGCTTGTCGGTGTTGGCGGCGGCCTTCTTCGTGGTCGACGCCTTGGCGGCGGTCTTGGTTCCCGCCTTCGCCTTCGCGGGCGCCTTGGGAGCCGCCTTCTTCTCCTCCGCCGGAGCCTCGGCCTCGGCGGGGGCCTTACCCTTCTTGGCGGCGTCCTTGGCCTCCTTGGCGGCCAGCAGCTCCAGTCCCTGCGCCAGCGTCAGCGTCGCCGCGTCGGTCCCCTTGGGGATCGAGGCGTAGAGCGAGGCGTGTTTGACGTACGGGCCGAAGCGGCCGGAGCCGGTGGTCACCGGCTTGCCGGTCTTCGGGTGGTTGCCCAGCGCCACCGCCGGCGTGCTCGCCTTCTTCGCCGCCTCGCCCAGCAGGTCGACCGCGCGGTTCATGCCGACGGTCAGCACGTCGTCGTCGGCGGTGAGCGACTTGTACATGGTGCCGTGCTTCAGGTACGGGCCGAAGCGGCCGATGCCCGCCTGGATCTCCTGCCCGGTCTCCGGGTGGTTGCCCACCACGCGCGGCAGCGCCAGCAGGGCCAGCGCCGTTTCCAGGTCGATGTCAGCCGGCGCCATGCCGCGCGGCAGCGACACGCGCTTCGGCTTCGGCGTGTCGTCCTTCTTGGCCTTCGGCTTCTTGCCCGTCTTGGCCTTTTCCTCCTCGGCCAGCCGCTTCTCCTCGGCCTGCTTCTCCTCATGGCCGCGCGGCGGCCCGAGCTGGACATAGACGCCGTAGGGGCCGCGGCGGACGGTGACCGGCATCCCGGTCTCCGGATCGTCGCCGAGGTCGCGCGGGCCCTCCGCCTCCTGCCCGTCGTCGTTGGCGACGGCCAGCGGCCGGGTGTAGCGGCACTCGGGGTAGTTGTTGCAGCCGATGAAGGCGCCGTTCTTGCCGAGTTTCAGGCCCAGGCGCCCCTTGCCGCACTGCGGGCAGACCCGCGGGTCCGTCCCGCCGTTGCCGGATCCGGCCGGGAAGAAGTGCTGCCCCAGTTCCTCGTCAAGCGCGGTCAGCACCTGGGTGATGGTCAGGTCCTTGGTGCCCTCGACGGCGCCCGAGAACGCCTTCCAGAACTCGCGCAGCACCGTCTTCCAGTCGATCCGCCCGCCGGACACCTCGTCCAGCTGGTTCTCCAGATCGGCGGTGAAGTTGTACTCGACGTACCGGTTGAAGAAGTTCTTCAGGAACGCGGTGACCAGCCGGCCGCGGTCGGACGGTTCGAACCGGCGCTTGTCCAGGCGCACGTACTCGCGGTCCTGGAGGACCTGGAGGATGGACGCGTAGGTGGAGGGGCGGCCGATGCCCAGCTCCTCCAGCTTCTTCACCAGGCTCGCCTCGGTGTAGCGCGGCGGCGGCTGGGTGAAGTGCTGGGCGGGCTCGATGGGGCCGCGGGTCAGCGGGTCGCGCTCGGCCATGGCGGGCAGGCGGCGGTCCTGATCGTCGTCCGCGCCATCGTCCTTGTCCTCCTGGTAGACGCGCATGAAGCCGTCGAACACCAGGATCGAGCCGGAGGCGCGCAGAACCACGTCCTTCGTCGTCGACGCCACGTCCACCGAGACCTGATCCAGCACCGCGCTTTCCATCTGCGAGGCCAGCGTGCGCTTCCAGATCAGCTCGTAAAGCCGCAGCTCGTCCTTCTCCAGGTAGGCGGAGACCACCTCGGGGCGGCGGAACAGGTCGGTCGGGCGGATCGCCTCGTGCGCCTCCTGGGCGTTCTTGGCGGCGGTCTTGTAGACGCGCGGACTCGCCGGCACGTACTTCTCGCCCCAATGCTCGCCGATCAGGCGGCGCGAAGCCTCGATGGCCTCCTGCGACAGCGTCACGCCGTCGGTACGCATGTAGGTGATGAGGCCGACCGTCTCGCCGCCGATGTCCACACCCTCGTACAGCTTCTGCGCGAGGCGCATGGTGCGCGTCGCCCCGAAGCCCAGCTTGCGCGAGGCCTCCTGCTGCAGGGTCGAGGTGGTGAACGGCGCGTACGGGTTGCGGCGGACCTGCCGGCGCTCGACCGAAGAGACGGTGTAGCTGGCCGCCGCCTTGATCTTGACGACCGCCTTGTCGGCCGCGTCCTTGTTGGGCAGGCCGAACTTGTCGAGCTTCTTGCCGTCGAGGTGCGTCAGCGACGCGTTGAAGGCGGCGCCGGCCGGCGTGGTGAAGCCGACGTCGATGCTCCAGTATTCCTGCGGGCGGAAGGCCTCGATCTCCGCCTCGCGCTCGCAGACCAGCCGCAGCGCGACCGACTGCACGCGGCCGGCGGACTTGGAGCCCGGCAGCTTGCGCCACAGCACCGGCGACAGCGTGAAGCCCACCAGATAGTCCAGCGCGCGGCGCGCCAGATAGGCGTCGACCAGCTCGCGGCTCACGTCGCGCGGCGCCTTGAGGGCGGCCTGCACGGCGTTCTTGGTGATCTCGTTGAAGGTGATGCGCTGCACCTCGACCTTGTCGGACAGGCGCTTTTCCTTCAGCAGCTCCGACAGGTGCCAGGCAATGGCCTCTCCCTCGCGATCCGGGTCGGTGGCGAGGTAGACGCGCTTAGCGCCCTTGACCGCCTTGGCGATCTCGTCGATGTGGCGCTTGGAGCGGTCGCCCAGCTCCCACTCCATGGCGAAGTCCTCGTCCGGCCGCACCGAGCCGTCGCGCGCGGGAAGATCGCGCACGTGCCCGAAGCTGGCCAGGACGGTGAAGTCGTCGCCCAGGTACTTGTTGATGGTCTTCGCCTTGGCCGGCGACTCGACGATGACGACGTTGCTGCCCGTCAAGAGCCCCTCGCCCCGATGCTGCCTCGTGTGGAACCGGCTGTCAGATCAGCGCGATCTGGTTGCCCGGCAGGCGCTGCACGCGGCCGGCCAGTTCGAGTTCCAGCACGACGGTCAGCACCACCGGTGCGGACAATTGGCACCCGCGGACCAGTTCGTCAATGGCGACGGGGGAGGGGGAGAGGTTTTCGATAACAATGCCGCGTGCCTTATCGACCTCCGACTCCTTGGGAATCGCCGGTGCGGACGGGGCGAACAAGTCCGGCTGCCGTTCGCGCAGCAGTGGGGCCTTGAGGTGCTGGAAGACGCGCAGCACGTCGTCCACCGTCTCCACCAGGGTGGCGCCCTGGCGCAGCAGGTTGTTGGTGCCCTGGCAGCGCGGGTCGGCCGGCGAACCCGGCACGGCGAACACCTCGCGTCCCTGCTCCAGCGCCATGCGGGCGGTGATCAGCGAGCCGGACTTCATCGCCGCCTCCACCACCAGCACGCCGAGCGACAGCCCGGAGATGATGCGGTTGCGCCGCGGGAAATGGCGCGCCTGCGGCTGGGTGCCGATCGAGCTTTCCGCAACCACCGCGCCCTGCGCCACGATGTCGCGGTAGAGGCCCTGGTTCTCCTCCGGGTACACCACGTCCACCCCGCCGGCCATCACCGCGATGGTGCCCGAGCCCAGGGAACCTTTGTGCGCCGCCGTGTCGATGCCGCGCGCCAGCCCGGAGGCGACCAGCAGCCCGGCCTCGCCCAGCTGGCGGGCGATGGACTCGGCGAACTTCTTGCCGTTCAGCGAGGCGTTGCGGGCACCGACCAGGGCCACCGCGCGCCGCTTCAGCAGATGGGCATGCCCGCGCACGGAGATCACCGGCGGCGCGTCGTCGATGGCGGCCAGCGGTTCGGGGTAGTCGGGCTCGCACGCGCACAGCAGCCGGGCGCCGAGCTTGGCGTTGGCGGCGAGTTCGCGCTCGGCCTCGGCCTTGGCGGGGATCGTCAGCGGTTTGGCCCGGCCGCCGCGCCGCGCGAGGTCCGGCAGCACGTCGAGCGCCTTCTTCGCCGAGCCGTACTGCTCCAGCAGCCGGTGGAAGGTGACGGGCCCGACGTTCTCGGTGCGGATGAGGCGGAGCCAGTCGATCCGTTCGGCGTCGGTGAGCGGGCGGCGCGGTTGTGTCATGCGCCTCAATTGTACAATCCAGAAGGCGTTGGCGACAACACGCAATCGCATGTTGGTGATCTTGGCGATTCTCTCTCCCGCCCCGGGAGAGGGAGGGGCCCGTCCGCAGGGCGGGAGGGTGAGGGCAAGTTCAAGGATCCTTGCGCCACCCTCACCTGGCGCCTTTGGCGCCACCCTCTCCCGGGGCGGGAGAGGGTTCCAGCAGCGCGTCGATTCGTTCCCGCAACGCCATCAACGCTTTCCGATCCGCGTCCTCCAGCGCCGCCGCGTCCAGCCTCCCCAATTGCTTCGCGCACCGTTGCGCCGTCGCCACCGCGCGCACCCGCAGCGGCGGCATCTCGCGCCGCTTCGCCCGCACCGCGCGGACGGTGAGCGCGCCGGCCTTCGCCTCCTCCCACAGCACCAACTGCGCCTCCGGGTCGCGGACCCGCGCGATTTCCACCAGCAGCGAACGGGTGACCGCCTTGCGCACCGCCGGGTACTCCGCCTTGATGGCATCCGGCAGCGTGTTCAGGCTCAGCGCGTCGGCCACCCAGGTGCGGCTCTTGCCGACCAGCGCGGCAATGGCGGCGCGGCTGCGGCCATCGTCCTCCAGGCGCTTCAGCGCCTCGGCCAGCTCCAGCGCGTCGAGGGGGTCGCGTTGCAGGTTCTCGACCAGCGACAGCACGGCCGGCGCGCCGGTGGGAAGCAGGCGCGCCGGGACGGTGCTCTGGCGGATCGCCTGCACCGCGCGCAGGCGCCGCAGGCCGGCCAGCAACTCGTAGCGGCCGTCGGGTAGCGGGCGGACGAGCACCGGCTGCAGCAACCCATGCTCGCCGATGGAGCGGACCAGGGCGTCCACGCCTTCCGGGTCGATGCGGCGGCGGGCCAGGGTGTCGGGTAGGGCGATGGCCGCGACCGGAAGCATCACGGCGTCGGACAGGGAAACGGGCTGGGGCATGGCGCACGGGCTCCTGGCGCCCGCCCGGGGAGGACGCACGGCGGCGGGGAAGGGGTGGTGTGGGGGTGCGCGGGCGCACTCCGCCCGTTGCGGAGCCCAGATTCGCAAATCATAGGAATATTGTCAAGATCGCGCCGGCGGGCGCAACGCTCAGGGCAATCGCTTGAAGATCGGGCTTGTAGGATTCCCTTTCGGTGCGGTGTGTGATTCCTAGGAACCTCCTCAGTGCTGGAGGTTGCGATGGAGG